>NZ_JBNXVP010000039.1:0-62262 GCF_050565645.1 Leptolyngbya sp. AN10 | reverse complement strand
GTCGGTAATTGCATAAATCGCTATAATTTCGTCAAGCATTTTTCTTCTCTTCAAGGGTCAACATCTTGAAGAGATTTTATTGGCTTTGCTCCCTGACCGCTTCTAACTAGCAACTTGGGTTATTAGACAGGGACAAAGAGTTGGAACGCTTAAGAAAGCAGGTAGTAGCCCTCAGTGGATTGATGTAACTAAACCGCATTTCTATAATCTTATCAAGACAGCTATTCAATCTTTAGAAGCAGAAGAAAGAGACCAGATTATTAAGGAAAAAGATCAGCTTATTTCAGAGCAGAGGCAGCTTGCTCACAGTAAGAATGAGCAGATTAAGAACCTGAGACAACAAGTAGCAATTCTTCAGCGAACAATCAGCCAATCCTCATCTGAGCAACAAACTCAGTTGGGAATTCTTCAAAATTCCCTACAAGCAAAAGAAGCGGAAATTACACGCAGAGAAAACGATGTTCAAGCAAGAGAAACTCAAATACAAGAGCTTCAAGCTAAGGTCACTCGATCTTCTCTTGCTTACGACTCGAAAGAAGTAGAAGGGAAAATTCAGGCAGAACTGGGAGATGAAGTATGGAAACAATTATCTGAAACTAGCCGTAAGAACTTAGTAGCAGCAATCATTAACTATAAAATAGCTAGAAAGAGAGACTTTCTGAACGATTACTCTGAAGCTGTGACCAGACTGTGTTTAGTAGTTGAAACAGAAATAGTTATTCCTTTCTTTGAAAAGTTTTACGAATTTCTATGTGCTAGACACAATCACGGACCTTCTACTTTTGAAATTGCTGGTGTACAGCTAAGAGAAGAACAAGTTTATACTATTGGTCAACTGCCCCGTTTAATCTCTAGAAATGTGTTTCGCTTTCGGAAAGAAAAGCTGAATCTAGAAATACTGTCACCAAGCGACAAAACAGAGCTTTACTACCAATTTCGATTCCGTGAACAGTTAGATCCTGCGGATGAAGAATTGATACAAATATTTCTGAATCAATGGTCACATCCTCTAGCAAAATGGCTTAAAAATGCAGAGGAATCAGCTTCAATGCTAGAAAAAATCAGGCAAATTCGTAACCGCGCTCCGCACCCAAGTTCAGTTTACGAATGGCATTTCCGCCATCTCTATAAGCTAATTACTGGTAGGGAGGGTTTGCTACAGCAACTCCATCAACAAGAATTAATGACACAATCTCCAAAGAGCACAGAATCTAGAGAAACTTCGAGAGGTCAAAGAATTCTTTCAATACGATCAACACGAAGATTACCTTGATAATTGCCAAAAGTTCTAATCGAATTCTTGCTAGTAATTTAGAATGTGTGAACTGAGTGGGGCAGAAGTGTTATGTCAGCGATCGTGAACTTCAAGACTTCCATTGCTAGACTGATCTAATTCATCGCTTTAAAGCTAAAAACCGACAGGATCGCTCCCATCGGTTTCTAAAAATGATCAGCGATCGACTAATCGCGCTGACCCATTGCAATCAGAATGTATTGAACCAATTGCAGCAGGGCATACAGCGCAGTCGCCACATAAGTAAACGCCGCTGCATTCAGTACTTTCCGTGCGCCTTGATTTTCCTCACCCTGCAAAATGCCCAACTCATCGATCAAGCGCAATGCCCGGTTCGACGCATCAAACTCCACGGGCAAAGTCACAATGTGGAAAATAATCACCGCTGCGAACAGTGCAATTCCCAGCGGAATCAAAAACTTAAATGCCCCGATAAAGAGACCCGCCATAATCAAAATCGGACCAAAATTCGCGCCCAAGTTGACAGCGGGAACCAGTGCCGCTCTCACATTCATTGGCTTGTAGCCCTTCACATCTTGCAGAACGTGACCGCATTCATGCGCCGCCACCGCAGCCGCAGCCAGCGAATTCGAGTTGTATACCACATCTGACAGGCGAACTGCTTTCGCACTCGGATCATAGTGGTCGGTCAATTCACCAGGAACGTGTTCGATCGCGACATCGTAAATGCCCATACGATCGAGAATTGTTTTCGCCACTTGTGCCCCGGTCAGTCCCATCTTTGAGGGAATCTCGGAATATTTGCGATATGTGCTTTGTACCCGCTGCTGTGCCCAGAATACGAGAATCATGCCGGGAATCAGCAGGAGATAAGACCAGTGAAAAAACATCGCCTTTTTACCTTTTTGCTTAAGTTCTGTACGCGGCTAATTGACTACTTTTAATCCTCATGCTATCACCGAAAATTCTACCTGTCTGGTGCAAAAACCGAACCCCAAACCGGAGCGGTCGAGACTCAAGACTTACGTTAGAATGAAATCTAGAACTGAGAGGATGAAAGCGCTAAATGTCGAGGATTGATTGCCGTGTGTCACTAACGGGAGTTAGTTACACTTATGCGTGAAATGCCCAAAGCACTACAGACTCATGGGACTTCGCCGCAGGTGAATCAATCGATCGCGCTCTCAGGACTCTTGCCGCCACCCGATCGAACTCGTGCGCGAGTTCTGGCGTGGCTTAAAGGAAATGTCCCTGAAACTCGAATTCGACATATTCTACGAGTGGAGCAGTTCGCGATCGAGCTTGCTCAACTCCACGAATTAAATGTCGAAAAAGCGGCTCAGGCGGCATTGATGCACGATCTGGCGAAATTCTTCAAGCCTAAACGATTGTTAAGTATGGCGATCGCAGAAGGTTTGACGCTTGATCCGATCGATGAATCAAATCCTCATCTCCTTCATGCCGATGCAGGCGCGATCGTTGCGCGTGACGAATTCGGAGTGCAGGATGAGGAAGTGTTGGATGCCATTCGTCATCATACGTTGGGTAGTCCGACCATGACCTTACTCGGATGTGTGGTCTATCTGGCAGATGGTCTGGAGCCAGGACGCGGCAACACACCAGAGTTAGAAGAATTGCGTACTCTGAGTCGGCAAGATTTGATTCAGGCAACTTGGAGAGCGGCGGATGCTTCTCTTCGACATCTGATTCAAGCGGGTCATCTGATCCATCCGCGCACGGTTCAGACTCGTAATGCGTTTTTGCAGCAGTATAAACAAACTGAGGCGAAACCGCGCCATTTACAAAACCACTTCGTAAAAGGAATTCAAACCTGAATGACAGAACTTTCTAACCAACAAACTCTTTCCAACCCGATGACCAACATCGACGATCGCAGTGAGAGACTGGCACGATTGGCGGCAGAAGCAGCCGATGAGCGGAAAGGGAGCGATATTGTGTTGCTGAAAGTGGGCGATGTCACGGTTCTGGCTGATTATTTTGTTTTAGTTACAGGCTATTCCAAGGTACAAGTTCGGGCAATTGCTCGATCGATCGAGGACAAAATCGAAGAGACGATGAACCGGAAACCGATTCGATCGGAGGGCTTTTCGGAGGGCACTTGGGTTGTGGAAGATTTTGGGGATGTGATTGTTCACGTGATGATGCCCCAAGAGCGGGAGTATTACGGTTTGGAATCGTTCTGGGGTCACGCGGCACGAATTCCAGTTGGCGAATTCTAGAGCGTTGAAATAATCATCGGGAGATTGCAATCGCGATCTCCCGATTTTTTGTAATTTGATGAAAACAAGTGGACTGACATTTTTCGGGATCTAGCAGACCATCGGGAGCGGCTCGGACTACTAAACTAGCGAATAACTTGCGCTACGTCATACAAACCATGTTCGTTGTTTGCATAGTCCTGCCAATAGTTCGTTTCTTTGTCGAATCCTGGCTGTTGAGAAAGCGACTTGAAATCATCCGCACTATTCCAACGGGCGAGTAATGCGATCGTTGATTTGTCTGTGCTAGGACACATCGCTGCCCACTGTAATCCAGAAGCCATTTGCAGCACTCCAGGCATCATCTGGCTCACAACCATTGCTAGTTCAGATTGGTTCTTACCAGGTTTCATCTTAAATTGGCTGAATTGGATAACATTCCCCTGCTGCAAACTGGGCGATTTATCTCTAGTTTCTGTCTGTTGAACTTGACAAGCAAAGCTCTGAGGTTTCCCGTTTGTGGCAACATCGAGAATGTGTTCTGAAGCATAAGCCTGGAAGGTCGATAAATCTTTACCTTTCCACTGCGATAAGGCAATCACTTGAGAGCCATTTTCAGCTTTGAGAAGCGCGGAGTCTTGAAAGCCCGGAATGTTGGAGAAAGCGGTTTGCTCTTCTTTTGCAATTTCTGAAAGAACTTTGGGTTGCGTGTCGGGTGTCGTTGGGTAAACCGTCACGACGTTCACAATGTCGTTTGTTCCATCGAGAGAAACAGTTGCGGCGGCTTGGGCTTGACTCGGAATTGCAAACAGAACGCCGAAGAGAAAGAGCGCAATTGCACCCAATCGATAAATCATTCGCTTGAACATAGCAAAAATCCTGGGAAATGATGTTGAGAACAAGCTCAATCTACTCATTTGCAAGTTTTCAGTCTTGCCTGATCTTGGGGTAACATTACCCGATCTTGGGAAATTTTTACACCGATCGCGGGTTCAACTGGCTAATTCTTGAGGTTTGCAGAGTAAAAAAATAACGCTGAAAAAAGATTAAAAGATACTGAAGCTAAAACAACGCTTTCAGGGATCTCCCATAAGATCAGAGCAGTTCGTCTTGGTGGAGAGATTGCGCTAGTTCTGCCAATACTTCTAGGAAGGATTGAACTACGATGAACGATCAATCACGTCTGATGATTAGCTGTACACATCCAGAAGATCTGCTTCAAACGGCTAGTTTTCACTTCCTGAAGACCTATGATATCGGGGTTTCAGGAATTGGGGTCTGCCATGCAGCACAACCTGGTTGTGAATCTCTAGAAATGGTGTTTCAGCAGCATGTTCTGTTTATTCATCTGCGACCAGAAGTTGGCTCAGAGCGCAGAATTGACGATCGCTGGCAAGAAGAAAATGTCCAACTCGGGGATATTGCCATCGTGCCTGCTGGTGCAACGCACTGGCAAGGCATTGAGCAAGACATTGCTGAAGGGATCATGCTCACGTTGGAACCAGAATTTTTGGCACAGTCTTCTCCAGATTTCATAAATCTTGACCGGATTGAACTGCTGCCGACGTTTGCCCAACCTGATCCATTGATTTACGGGATTGGAACGACGCTCAAGAATGGACTAGCAACGGGAACATGCGATCGCATCTATGCGGAAACCCTTCTGGCTTCTCTTTCGGTGCATCTGCTACGCCACTACTGCACTCAACCACTCAGGTTACAGTCTTACGAAAAAGGCGGACTATCCATAGACAAATTGCAGCAAGCGATCGATTACATCCAAGCGAATCTCGATCAGAAATTGACCCTAGAAGCGATCTCACAACAGCTTGATCTGAGTGTCTATTATTTCTGCGAATTATTCAAACAATCTACGGGAGTTGCACCTTACAAGTATGTCTTGCAGCAGCGTGTGGAACGGGCAAAGCGGCTTTTGAAAGATAAAAACAGAGCGATCGCAGACATCGCTCTCGAATGCGGATTTGCAAATCAGACCCACTTGAACCGACACTTTCGCAAATTCACCGGAACGACTCCCAAGATTTACAGAAACCGATAGACCGATCAATTACTTGCAAACTGCCCTCTCCATAACCTGAGCAGTATAACGACCCCATTCATCCGCCGTGAATAACCTCTCGAACTTAATGAAGAGACTCTAGTACGGTCGGTGTGCAACGGGATTGTTCGACTGCGATCAACATACATTGCTGTTCAAGCTTTTCCTCGATGTCTCGCCTTTGCCTTTTGACGAGAGCGTTGCCATTTTTCCTCTTCCTCAGCTTCTCTCATCGCTTTTGAGCGTTGCTTAGAAGCCTGCTTACGCTCCTCTAAGTTTTGTCGCATCACTTCCTGAGCAAATGTAGACACGCCTTGATTTGCCATTTCTTGGCTTACTTGACGCGCCATCCGCTTGGGGTTGACTCTTTTCAAGAAAATCGGAGTAACTTCTACGGAGGCACTTGCTTGTGTCAGTAGACTTAGAAAGACGTTATTAACAATAAAGGCTAAAACTTCGACATCTTGAGGCTCAACACCAAAAATATGTCGCCCAACTTTCAGTTCGTTGTCAGCATAAAGCTCTACAACGCCCTCCCAAAATTGACCGTTGAAAAAAATGGTTAGTTTCATCATTCCCCTTCTTGTTGCAGTGGACGGCACTGGACATCCCGAAGGGGGAAGGTTACTGCACTACCTCAATGTAGTGTATTCGGACTACCAACCGAATCGTGTTTTTGTGCCTTGCCCCTCAATTCTATCCATAGATTCCATCAGAGCAATGTAATGAATTTTGTAATTAGATTAACTTCTATTTCAACAAACTCAACTGATTTCATAGTTAATCGACTAAATTCCCACAAGTTATCCTGCAACTACACCTCCTCCGAGGTGTAGCAGTCTAACGTAGATTTATGCAGGGTTGAAGAATCATGATGAACAACGCAGCGGAGCAGTTATTAAATGCTTTTGAACAGCTACCGGACTTAGAAAAGCAGCAAGTCGCAACTGAGATTCTTCGATGGACGCTCATTCAAGAGATTCCAGAGTTATCAGATGAGGCATTAATCCTGAATGCAGAAGCGTTATTCTTGAGCCTGGATGAATTTGAGGCTGACGATGAGCAACAGTATTCCGAAACGCGGTGAGGTTTGATTAGAAGTGATAGACGAAATTGATGAATTTGATCCGACGACTGATTCAAAAGAACAGATTCTCGCTGATTTGAAAGAGTCTTTTCGTCAATCAGAATTAGGGCAAACTTTTCCGCTCTCAGAACTTTGGAACGAAATCTTTGAGCAATCTGATGAAGTTCAAGACACGATCGCAGCCGATCAGAAAAAATGTGAACAGAATTAATTGTGGGCGACCCAATTAGTGCTTCACAGGCAAACAAACGGTAAAGCGGGTTCGACCCGGAATAGAATCATAGGTGAGTGCGCCTTGATGACGGTTTTCAACAATGCGGCGACAGAGTTCGAGACCTAAACCTGTGCCTTTGCCAACGGGTTTGGTGGTGAAAAATGGCTCGAAGATTCTCGATCGAACTTCTTCAGAAATGCCCGATCCCGAATCGATAATCTGGACTTCGAGATGATCATGGCAGCAATTGGTAATGATTTCTAAAACGCCATGATCGCCAATTGCATCGATCGCATTATCAATTAAATTCGTCCAAACCTGATTGAGTTCACTTCCATACGCCAGAATCTTTGGGGTGTTGCAATCGTAGTGGCGGCGAATCTCAATGCCTTTCTTCAGCTTGAAAGCAAACAATCGTAAGGTGTCTTCGATCCCTTCATGGATATCAACAACTTGCTGCACACCTTGATCGAGATGTGAGTAAGATTTCATCGCCTGCACAAGTTCGGACATTCGCTTTGCACCGTGTAAGCCACTGGAAATCATGCTCACAACTTCAAATGAGAGAGCTAACCAACGGAAACCTAAATCGTGCATCTCGGTTTGATTGTCGCGCCAAGGTTCGATTAATTGTTCGAGTTGGTCGATCGTGATTCCCGCAGAGGCTAATGGTTCTGAAAGTTGCCAAGCATCCTCGATTCCGTAGTCTTCGAGCCAGGTTAAGAGTTCATCTTCTCGATCGCGCAAAGTTACAAGATCGATCGGATGATTCAACAGCGTGTCATATCCTTGATCTCTTGCTTGAATCCATTGTTTCGTATGGGCTTCATTTAATTGATTTTGTCCAGAAACTAAGGTCATGCGTTGAAGTTCGATTAAAGCGGGGATCACATCTTCAAGCGCTCGAACGACAGCAGCAGCGGGATTGTTTAACTCATGAGCGAGTCCAGCGGAAAGAGTTCCAAGGGCTGCCATCTTTTCACGTTGGCGAATAAAGGTCGTTAACCCTTCGACTCGTTGTTGAACGGTTTTGAAGACTAAGCGTTCAAAGTGGCGACAGGAATGTAGGACTTCTAGAAAATCTTCGCACGTTAATCGATGTAGCCGACAGGCAGTCATGGCTCGAATCGTGACTAGGACGGGTTCATCGGTCAGAATCGGAACTTCGCCAAAGGAAATGGGGGCTTCATGTTGTCCAAGGGGCATTTCGATTCCTTCAGTCGATCGAAGAATCGCAAGTCGTCCAGCCGATAAAACAAAGTAGCCTTTTCCAGCTTCCCCTTCATGAATCAGGACTTCACCGGGGTCAAGATGGAGTTCTTCAGCGCGATCGCAAATCCATTTCAATCTTGATTCTGGTAGCGTTTGAAACAATTCAAGTGCTTGTAAATCTTTGATACACAACACAGCTATCATTCCTTAACGAAACGATCGGTTTCGGCATTGTAACGAGTAACAAGATAGATTACGCTTAAATGTCTCTTCACTTGGGTTCTGGTTATGGTAAAACCCATTATTCTTACCGTTGATGATGATATTGATGTCTTGAGCGCGATCGCACGAGATTTGAGAAAACACTATGGCGATCGCTTTCGGATTGTTAGAGCCGATTCGGGCATGAGTGCGATCGAGGTTGTGCAACAGGCGAAGTTGAAAAATGAAGTGATTGCACTGTTTCTCGTGGATCAACGAATGCCGAACATGAGCGGTGTGGAGTTTCTGACAGAAGCATTGAAGACGTTTCCGACAGCAAAACGGGCATTGTTAACGGCGTATGCGGATACGGATGCTGCGATCGAGGCAATTAACAGTACCCAAATCGACTATTACTTACTCAAGCCTTGGAACCCTCCAGAAGAACGGCTTTATCCGGTGTTGGATGACTTGTTAGAAGATTGGATGTCTGCGTATCGTCCGCCCTTTGAAGGGATTCGGGTGATTGGAAATCGTTGGTCGCCTCAATCGCATCAAGTCAAAGATTTTTTAGCTCGAAATCAAGTGCCGTATGAATGGTTTGATGTTGAGCTTTCAGAAGAGGCGCAGCAATTAGTCGAGTATGCTCAATGCGATCGCTTACAGTTGCCGCTAGTGTTGTTTCCCGATGGATCGAGTGTGTTGCAACCTACTCCAGCGCAAATTGCCGATCGTATTGGTCTGCATACACAAGCGGGAAATCCTTTTTATGATTTGGTGATTGTGGGAGGAGGTCCTGCCGGACTTGCAGCAGCAGTTTATGGGGCTTCTGAAGGTTTGGATACAGTGATGATCGAGCGAGAAGCACCGGGCGGACAAGCAGGAACCAGTTCGAGAATTGAGAATTACTTGGGGTTTCCGGTTGGACTGAGTGGCAGTGATTTAGCACGTCGAGCAGTCACGCAAGCAAAACGATTTGGAGTTGAGATCTTAACTCCACAAGAAGTCACAGGAATTCGGATTCAGGATGCTTATCGGATTGTGACTTTAGCAGATGGGAGTGAGATTAGTTGTCATGCGTTGATTCTGGCTTTGGGTGTGTCGTGGCGACGATTGAACATTCCAGGCATCGATCGATTAACGGGAGCAGGAGTGTACTACGGAGCCGCACAAACTGAAGCGATCGCTTGTCGGGATGAAGATGTGTACATTGTCGGTGGCGCGAACTCTGCGGGACAAGCAGCAATGTATTTCTCGAAATATGCTCGACAAGTCACGATGTTAGTACGCGGAGAATCACTGACGAAAAGTATGTCTCAATATCTAATCGATCAGATTGATTCCACACCGAATATTACAGTAAAGACTTTTTCGAGTGTTGTGGAAGTGAAAGGTGAAAGCAGTTTAGAAGCGATTACGATCGAGAATGCAACCACTGGAGAACTAGATACGATTCCAGCTACGTCACTCTTTATCTTTATTGGTGCAGAGCCAAGAACAAAATGGTTAGATGGCGTAATCGATCGAGACGATCGCGGTTTTATTCACACAGGTGCAGATCTAGCAAAGCGTCCAAAAGGATGGATGCTCGATCGTGATCCGTATTTGCTCGAAACGAATATTCCAGGTGTGTTTGCGGTCGGAGATGTGCGGCACAATTCCGTCAAGCGAGTCGCTTCTGGTGTTGGGGAAGGATCAATCTGTGTTCAGTTTGTGCATCAATATCTCAGCAAAGTTTTGTGAGACGGAAAGCGATGATCTTGTGTTGTGTTCCAGCGAAATTGTCATGAGATCGATCGAAAATATGACAAAAACGGTATGAATAATAAAATATGCTTATCGAGATATCATGTCGAATTTCGATAGTGTTATCTTTCAAAGCGTTTTTATCATCAAAACGGTCTGAACAATAAAATGCGCTTATTAGAATATTATATCGAATTACATTTGCGTTATCTCTCAGAGCGAATTTGTCACTAAAACGATCGACATCATGAGATTTCGCTGCTGCAATGACCCGATCGAGCTTCCACTTAAAATACAAAACAAACTGGATTTCAAAGAACAATGCGACGAGATGAAGTAATCGCGATCGTTACTGCACACGAAGAGAAACTTCGATCGATGGGAGTTGAATCTTTAGAGTTGTTTGGCTCAGTTGCGCGAAATGAAGCGACTCCAGACAGCGATGTTGATTTTTTGGTGGAATTAAACCGACCCATGGGACTCTTTGATTTTGTTGGGATTAAGTTATATCTAGAAGATATTTTAGGGCGTGATGTAGACTTAGGAAGTTTAGACGCGCTTAGAGAAAGCTTGCGTGAACCTGTGATGAAGGATGTGATTCGTGTCTTCTAGGGAATGGTGGTTAAGAATTCAAGACATTTTGGATGCGATCGCGAAAATTCAGCGCTATACAACGAACTTGACAATAGAAGAATTTCAAGCCGTAGATGATATGGTGACTCAGGCAGTTTTATACAACTTTGTCATTATTGGCGAAGCGATTAGAAACGTTCCCGATTCACTTCAACAGCGATACCCTCATATCCCGTGGAGACGCATTGCCGGAACTCGAAACGTTGTGGCTCATGAATATTTTCAAGTCAATATGGCGATTCTGTGGAATACGATTCAGAATGATTTGCCAGGTTTAGCCACACAATTAGAAGACCTATTAGATCGTGAATTGAGCGATCGACAATAAGCCGTATTCTTTTTTTGTTTCTTCTTATGCAAACTTACGATTGGATTGTGATTGGTGCAGGTATTACGGGTGCATCGCTCAGTTACGAACTCACCCGACAAGGCTTCTCTGTTCTTCTGCTCGATTGTGATCCCAATCCTCCTTCTGCAACTCGTTTTAGTTATGGCGGCATTGCTTACTGGTCAGGAACAACCGATCTCACTCGTCAACTCTGTGCAGAAAGTAAGACAATTCATCAAAATCTCTCTGCTGAATTAGATGCAAATACTGAGTTTCGGGAAATCGATTTATTGTTAACGATCGCACCCGAATCGAATCCCGAAACGCTAATTCAGAACTATTCCCACTTTGCAAATCCCCCACAATTTCTCACCGTTGAAGCAGCTTGTGAACTTGAACCCTTGCTCAATCCAAATGGAATTGCTGGAGCATTAACCGTTAAGCATGGACACATTGATGCTGAAAAAACTGCACGAGCTTACAGTTCAGCAATGCAACGATCGACCGGAACTTACAAAATCGCAACCGTGACAGGCTTAATTGAAGGTGGAGTTAGCACCACAGAAGGAGACTGCTTTGCAGCAAATACTGTCGTATGTATTGGAGCATTAACGCGGCAATTTTTGAAACAGTCGGGATTGTCGATCGCTCAATATTTCACCCATGCCGAAATCATTGAAATTCCCCAAAGCAATCTACGCCTCAATACCTTAGTCATGCCTGCGGAAGCAGAACGATTCAAACTCGAAGCTGAAGCGACCCGCGATGATGCTATCTGGGATCAACCTGGACAAGAGCCTGCCCCTGCGATTCTTGATGCGGGAGCCGTTCAGTTTCAAAATAGTCGAATCCTGATCGGGCAAGTCAGCCGAACATTGACTGATCCGAATGCTGCGATCGACAAAGTTCAAAGTGAAGCTGATTTACGTAAAAAGATCAGTCAAGTGATGCCGAAAGTAGGTGAATTAGCGGGAACTTGGCAGCATTGTCTAATTGCATTTAGTCGCGATCGCTTACCGCTAGTCGGAGCCGTTCCGGGTGCTGAAGGAGTCTATATTTTTTCTGGCTTTAGTAACCCATTAGCGCTTGTGCCGCCTTTAGCTCGAAGATTTGCAATTCAAGTGAAAGGTGAACCTGATTCGCTACTGCAACAAGTTTCGCTCGATCGATTTGTAACTGGCTGAGGCAGGATGAATAGCCTAGCGAAAAAATTTACCAACTGCACATTCAAATTCAGGTAACAGTGGAGAGGTTAGTTTGTCTTGAGCAAAGAGCGTTAGAACCAGCTTTAGAAGTGCATCTTGGCGGCGATACACTTCTAATTGCTGAGTTCGCCAGTCTAAAATCCAATATTCTTGCACTCCACGTTCTGCGTAAAGTTTGAGCTTTGTTTCTCGATCGCGTTTTTCATTCTGCGTTCCCGGTGAAAGCACTTCGATGATCAATTCTGGCGCGATCGTAAAGTGCCCTTCTTCATCGACTCCTACTGCTAATCGCTCATTGCTAATCCAAATCACATCAGGAATTACATTATCTGCATCATCAAAAATCACGCCCGGAGTCGCGACTGTTTCCCCTAATTGACTCGTCTCCGACCAAGTATCGAGAATTCTGGAAGCTTTAACGATCGCTTTTTGATGCTTCCAGTGTGGCGCACGAGTCATGAGCAAATGTCCATCAATAATTTCGTAGCGATTGCTGCTTTCGGGCAAAAGCTTCAGATCTTCAGTTGTCCAATAGACTCGATTCGTGGCTTGAGACATAGGGACAGGAAGTTAGAGAATAAATATATTGTATGCGATCGCTAAAGTCTCCTTAAACTCATGGTTTGTTCGAGTGCATTACAAAAGCTATCAAGGCGATTTAGCAAGGCGTTGTAGTAAGGATAAGCATCGTTTCGTTCTTTGAAGATTAATCTACAAAATGCACAATCCGTTGAAGAACGCCGGAAGTGGATAAATCCCCAACCATCAAACCACGTGACAGAACTTCGCCCGTTTCACGTTGCAAGCGCCACCGCAAACGAAATACTTGATGATGGGTATCAATCTCTCCATCTGGCTCTAACTTATGGTCAAAGCGTCCCCGAAACCGCTCAATTAAAGCTTGCATTCCTTCAATTCCCTGAATTGGTTCCGAGACGTGCGGATCAAGGTAAACAATCTCTTCTGCTAAACAATCTACCAGCAGATTCTGTCTTTCTTCTGGAGTCTTTGCGTTCCAAGCGGCGATGTAGTTGTTGATTGATTGCATAATTGCTTTCCAAAAATTAACTAGAAAAGCAGGCAATTCGCTTACCTGAAGATTAAAGAACTTAGACGATCAACTCCGATTGTAGATTCGATTTGAGCAGTACGAATGGCGATCGCTGCCAAATTTGTAATAACTGACGTATCGCTAATAACAATCACAACCGACCTAGCTCTTTCAGATTCTTCAAATCCAATTCAAAATCCTCAACATCATATGAATAGAGCGGAATGTTGTGCTGATTGAGAAGCTGACGAAAAGAATCGACTGGGAGATCTGCGAGTTTGCTTGCATAGCCCAAGGTTAGACGACCCGTTTGGAATAAGTGAATTGCAATCTCTTGGCGAAACTCGCTGGGCGAAAGCTGAGAGGCTTGTAGAATTTCATCTGAGATAACGACACTCATATAACTTGGTTATACATGGATGACACTCTCAGGGTAGCTTAAATCCTTGATATTGATGGATTGCTTCGCGATCGCTCATTTTTGATTTGCACGAATCGCGATCGCGGCGCGAATTCGATCTAAGCTGACCAATCCTCAGTTCGCAATCCTACGATTTGCCCAAAATCTGACAGGTTGCGAGTAAGTAAAGTTGCATTACTGACGAGACAAATCGCAGCAATTTTCAGATCCATATTGCCTAAACGCGGATAGGCTTTCCGCAAACGCTGGTGTTCTAAAGTGGTGGTCAGGCTAAATGGAAGAATCACGATCGATTGATAGTCGATCGCGAGTTGTTGTAACCCTTGATATGCTAAAGCCTGCTCTTCTGGAGTTTTCAATCTAGAAACAACGTTCAACCGCCCTCGTACTTGTTCTTCGTAAGTAATCACAGTGACCGCAACATCGCTTTCTGGAACGGTGGCTAGTCTTATCAGAATTCGTTTTCCCTGCTGCCCGTTTCGCTGAATCAAACTAAGATGATCAGTGTCAAGAATGTACATCCTGTGACCTATTCAGCAGATTTTCGCCATTCTTGACCAAAGCGAATTGCCTCATCAAAGTTCGGGTCGTTCTCAAAGCTGCCTGCCACTTGTTCCCACCAGGGGGATTTTTTCTGTGTTGCGCCTAATAAAAGTTGCTTCATCTGTGCGAGTTCTGTCTCTAAAGCTGCAACCCGCGCTTCGAGTTGTTGAGAGCGTTCTTCAAGTTGCTGAGAAGTCATAGAAATCCACAGAAGCTAGAGTTGTGCAAGCATTATAGCAATCACAATCGCTACGAAGCGATCGTAGGTTTGATTTCAGTAGTATGAATGGCGATCGCAGCACAAATTCGCTTCGGCAAGCTTCCTAAAATGACTCTGGCATCTGAATAGCTATCAAGATTGAAACTCTTTAAAGAAATGCAGATCAACATCATATGTTTTGCGTGGAATTAAGCCTAGTTCTAAGCTTTCAAACATATCTAAAAGCTTTTCTCCATGAACAAGCTCAAGCGGTGGAACGCCGTCTCTCACAGCCTCTTTCTGAGCATCAGGCGTAAAGGTTCCAGTTGTCAAAATGATTCCTTTATCTGCTCGACCCATCATTGCCCCTCGAAAATCCCGAACTTGTGGAGAAGATACTGACCCAGAGTAACGCTTGCACTGAAATAGAACTTTGAAACTAACGAACGGATTGACTTGTAGAATTCCATGCCCATCAATTCCGCCATCTCCAGATCGTCCCGTAACTGTGACCTGCTCAAATCCTGATTCTCTTAATAACCGCTGACACAATCGCTCAAAGCCATCAGGAGGAAGAGATAACATCATGTCTAAAAGTTTTCTGCGGTACGAAGAATCATCGCTTACTTCGGTATCGTTTGGAGCAATACTTTCTTCTACAGCCTCGTCTTCTTCAATGATGTTGGTTGAAGCTCGATCGCTCTCGAATTCCGAATGAATTTGCTTAAACAGAAGCAGCGATTGATCAGGCGTGAGTGTTTCAATTTCTCGACCTTGATCGCTTAAACTCCACACACCTCGTTTGGATGAATCAACCAGACCCGCTTTAACTAAATAAAATCGTGCCCATGCGACCTGATTATCAAATCGGGGTGCGCCACCTTCTAGTAGTTCGGTTCTTTCCGCTTCAGAAAGGTCAAGCTGCTTCGCAATAAAATCACGGACTTCTGAGGGGCGACCCGATCCGCCTAGCCCTTTTAACGCTTGTAGAACGGGAGAGAAGAATCGAATAAATTTGGGACCACTCATCACCGATGCTCACTGATATTAAAAGCCGCTTGAACTATGCTACATCCAAGTTTCAGATACTAGCCAATAAAAAAGCAGGCGTAGAGCCTGCCTAAAGGTTTAGAGAACTGGGCGATCCATCAATCCAGAACGATCGCACTTCTTCCTATTCTTCGTCGTCCAGTTCTTCCTGGTCTTCGTGTTCATCCACCTGACCAACCGAATTCGCCGACACCTGAGCGCCCATTTCCAACTTCTCGCGCACTTGAATCTCAAGTTCCTTCGCAAGCTCTGGACGTTCTTCCATATACTTGATCGCATTATCGCGACCCTGGCTAATATTCTCGCCCTTGTAGCTGTACCACGCACCCTTGCGAACAATCACGCTCGTTTCTTCAGCAAGGTCAACCAGACAGCCCAAAGTCGAAATCCCCTTACCGAAGATGATGTCAAACTCTGCAATTCGGAACGGAGGCGCGACTTTATTCTTCGCGACCTTCACTTTTGCGCGGGTTCCAAACTCTTCGGTTCCCTTCTTCAGCGTTTGAATCCGGCGAATATCGAGCCGCACCGAAGCGTAATACTTCAGCGCTTGACCGCCTGTGGTGGTTTCCGGACTACCGTAGGTGACACCAATCTTCTGCCGCAACTGGTTGATGAAAATCACCGTACAGCCTGATTTACCGATGTTGCCTGTGATCTTCCGCAGCGCTTGGCTCATTAATCGCGCTTGCAGACCCATGTGAGAGTCGCCCATTTCGCCTTCGATTTCAGCGCGGGGAACCAGTGCAGCAACCGAGTCCACAACCACGACATCTACGGCGGTCGATCGAACTAATTGATCCACGATTTCCAGTGCCGATTCTCCTGTATCCGGTTGCGAAATCAGCAGGTTCGCAATATCTACGCCCAACGCCGCTGAGTAGCTCGGATCAAGTGCGTGTTCTGCGTCTACGTATGCCGCAATTCCGCCCGCCTTTTGCACTTCTGCGACCGCATGAAGCGCCAGCGTCGTTTTACCCGAACTTTCGGGACCGTAGATTTCGATCACCCGACCTTTTGGCAAACCGCCACCCAGCGCCAAATCTAGCGTCAAGGCTCCCGTCGGAATCGTTTCGACTTTCATTCGGGTGGCATCGCCCAGGCGCATGATGCTGCCTTTCCCGAAGTTGCGCTCGATCTGGGTGAGAACGAGACTTAGGGCTTTTTGCTTATCGTTTGTTTCAGTTGTAGTTTTAGCTGCCATTAGCGCCTCAGAAAGTGATGTGAAAAAAGAGAGGGGGGACGGAACGGGATGGGCAATTGTAGCCGAATTACGATCGAACTAACACCCAATTGCCAAACTTTGTAGCATAGAGAGGAAACCGCTCTCCGCACAAGTCGTATTTCTTCTTCTAGGGTAACGAGTATGACCTCGAAACTGCCGAATTTGTTGGTGCCGGATACCGCCCTGACGGTGGCGGGTCTTACGGCATATATTCAGTCGCTGATCGAGCAGGATGATCAACTGCGCCAAGTCTGGCTCACCGGAGAAGTGTCGAGTGCGACGCGGTATCGCAGCGGCTTGTTTTTCACGCTGCAAGATCCCGATGCCAAGGCGACGATTCAGTGTGTGGTCTGGAATAGTCAGTTGCATAAGTTGACGACGTTACCCGCTCCGGGTGAACAGTTGATTTTGCTCGGTCGTGTCCATGTCCAGCCGCATCGAGGCAGCTATCAGTTGATTGTCTGGCAAGCGCTTCCAGCAGGGGAAGGCTTACGCGCTTTGCGATCGCGTCAATTAAAAGACCGCCTCGAAGCCGAGGGACTGTTTGATGTCGATCGTAAACGCCCGATTCCCACTCATCCGCAAACCGTGGCGGTCGTAACTTCACCGCAAGCCGCTGCTTGGGGAGACATTCAAAGAACGCTGAAGCGACGGTATCCAGGTCTACGGGTGCTGTTTTCGCCTGCATTAGTGCAAGGAGATCAAGCACCACAATCGATCGTGTCTGCGATCGAACGAGTCGAACGGGATGGAAGAGCAGATGTACTAATTCTATCACGAGGAGGCGGTGCGATCGAAGATATGGTCTGTTTTAATGATGAAAATGTGGTGAGAGCGATCGCGAATTGCTCGATCCCAGTGATTGCAGGCATTGGACACCAGCGAGATGAATCGCTTTCTGATTTGGCGGCGGATGTGATGGCGCACACTCCAACGGCGGCGGCAGAACAGGCAGTCCCATGTTTATCGGATTTGTATGAGTTGCACCACAATCGGTTAGAAGCGCTTAATTTGGCGGTGTTGCAATATATGAGCGTGGAGCACGATCGATTGAGTGGACTACGCGATCGAATTTCTCGATTAAAGCTCGATCGAGCATTGAAACAAGAAGCGCAGGTTGTATCATGGCTGCGTCAACGATTAATCCAATCCACGCAAAGACGCTTTCAAACGGCAACGCAGCATTGTCAGATGCTTCAAGAAAAGTTAACCACACTTGATCCGCAAGCTGTTCTGCAACGAGGATATGCTGTAGTACGAGCAGAATCGGGAATTGTTCGATCGACCAATGATGTCCAGAGGGGTGAAAACTTAACGATTCAGCTTGGAAAAGGGCAGATTGGTGTGACTGTGACCAGCGTATCAGTCCAGTCCGAGGATGAGACGGTATAAATGAATTAGCGATCGGCTTTTTTGAATGAATCACTCTTCTGCGAAACCTGAGAAATTAAATCGTCTTTCTACTGAATCTTGGAACTACGAAGAGACAGTCGCGAAAGTCGAGCGAATTTTGACGCGGATTGAATCAGGTGAATTGGAGTTAGCGGATGTGTTTGAAGAGTTTTCTGCTGCGGTTGAATGTCTACGCCAATGTGAATCGTTTTTGGCAGAGCGGCAAAAGCAGGTCGATTTATTAATTGAAACCCTGAACGATGAAGCGGAATTCTAGCCGTTTTTGTACCAAAATTCCGCACAATAATCAGAGTTGGAGGATGTTTGAGAAGTATAAAAAGCGGCTTTGCTGCGTTGCGAGTCCGCCCGGAAATGAATCTCCGGGCTAATGAAGGAAACCCCGCTGAAGCGGGCTGGGAGCATCATTCGGAGTTCTTAGCCCAGTTTAGTGGGCTTCCCACGATTAGCCCGGAGATTCATTTCCGGGCGGGTGAATGCGATAAACGATTGCTTCTCAAACACCCTCTTAGAATTGCCAAATTTTCACAGAATTTCCAACACTGGTAATGATCGATCGACCTTGCGAACTAAACTCGATCGATTGCCAAATTCCTTCTCCTAATTCAGAAATACATTCAACCTGTTTTCCAGTCTGTGCATTCCAAATTCTCAAGACATTTCGCCGAGTGACATAGTGATGATGTCTCGGATGAAGCTCAGTTCGTTGAAATCCAGCCGCAAACCATTTGCCATCAGAACTGAGGGCAGAGACTTGAATGGCTCGATCGAACAAATCTAACCCAATTCGACATTGCACTTCGCCTGTTGTGACTTTGCGAATGGTAACTTGTCGATCGACCAATGTTGCTGCATCTTCCCAATCTGACGAGATCGCTAAGACTTGTTCGCAATCATTTAACCAACCCAAGTTTGGAATAATTCGCCCAGTTTCTAAGTTCACCGCTTCTAATTGCTGCTCGTATTTCAGCAACACTTTTCCGCTAGTTCCCATCAACAACATCGGCACATCTGTGAGACAAGGCAAGGTATGAATGATTTTGCCTTCGGAAAGATTCCAAATTCTGAGAACGCGATCGCGCTTTGTAATCTGCAATTGACGATCGCAAATTTGATAATTATCACAGCCGCTACTGACTAGCGTTTTGCCGTCTGGACTGAGTGCGATCGCTGTTACAGAACTCTCTTGATTGAGTGTAGAAAGTTCTTCACCTGTGAGCGCATTCCAAACTTTAATGGTGCGATCGTCGCTGCCACTGACCAGAATTTTCCCATCTTGACTCAGCGCAATTGTGCGAATCGGAGCCGTGTGACCTTTGAAAGTAAGAATACGATTGCTCGATCGCCAGTTCCAAGCCTGAATCGTATGAGTCGATTCGGGTGAACTGTTGCGCGTCGGAGAACCGACTGTGAAAAGAATCTCTTGATTCGGATGGATCAAAATTCGGCGGACAGCGTGATCAAACTTGAGGGTTTGAAGGCAAGAAAATACAGGTGTTTGAATGGTAGAAAGGGGCTGAACAACCCAATCCGTATCTAAAGATTTTTCTAAAGGAGGAATTTCATCATCGAGCCAATCGTGAGCATCGTGGAACGAGTCGGGGGCTGAATCTGGAAGGCGATCCAACAATAAAGGCAGTTCATCGATCGAGGCATCTTGAAACATGGCGCTTGCCCTCACCAGTGGGGATCACTGCCAGTGTTCACCCTGTGCTTCAATTGCTCTACGGTGTTCTTGATGATCTCTAGATGAAGTTTCTATGAATGCTCCTTGGATTTACTGAGGTAATCGAGAATTAGCTACTTGATTGGATTCCACGCTCTCTTAATTGGCGCACGAAGAACTCTTCAAGCGACGGACGGGCAAGCTCGATCGAGATCAGTTGAGCATTCATCAAGCGCAAACTTCCGAGAAAATCCTCTGGTTGTCCCTTCAGTTGTCCTGTCCATAATCCGTCTTGGAGGTCGAGATTCGGAATCCACTGATTCAGCATTTCCGGTCTTCCACCTTTCACGGTCACTTGGTAATTTTCAGCGGTTCCCAGGAGATCTTGCATTGAGCCGATCGCGATTAATTCACCTTTGGCAAGAAGGGCAACGCGATCGCAGATTTTTTCAACATCAGACAAAACGTGACTATTAAAGAAAATCGTTTTGCCTTGCGACTTGAGCGACAGAATGATTTCTCGCATTTGGTAGCGACCGAGCGGATCAAGTCCTGACATCGGCTCATCTAGAAAAACGAGATCCGGATCGTTGATCAATGCTTGTGCTAGTCCAATTCGTTGCAGCATTCCTTTCGAGTATTGCCGCAGTTGTTTCTTCTTGGCAGCAGATTGAGCCAAACCAACGAGATCGAGCAGTTCAGGAATGCGTTTTCGTTGTTGCGATCGCTCAATTCCAAACAAATCTCCCGTAAAATTCAGCACTTCCCAACCTGTGAGGTAATCGTAAAAGTAGGGATTTTCAGGTAAGTATCCGATCCGTTGTTTCACGGAGCGATCGCCCAAAGGTTCACCCAAAACAGTAGCTCGTCCAGCAGTTAGACGAACAATTCCGAGCAAAGTTTTGAGCAAAGTCGTTTTTCCGGCTCCATTTTGTCCAAGTAAGCCAAACGTTTCGCCCTCGTATACGGTGAGACTAACCGAATTGAGGGAAGCGACTTTTTTATTCATCCAGAACCCAGTGCGATACGTTTTACCGAGTTCGTAAGTTTGGAGCGCGATCGAACGTTCAAATGTCGGAAGTTGAAGGCGAGATGCAACAGCAGAATCCATAAGTACCTCGATCTCTACTGAGTAGCCATTTAATCACTCCTTACGATTCCCGCATCAGCATTTTTTGCGATCGCGTCTCTCGCCCTTCCCGAAATTTTGTAAACTTTGGTTAGGCGCTTTATGTTTTCTCACTTATGACTCGCTCAAAATTTGTTGCTATCTTGACCGGAATTATCTCTCTCGCATTGGGTTTGGGGTATTTGCTCCTGGTTCAATTGCTCGATTTTCGGGGAGAAATGCTCCCGGCTCCGATCGAAGTTATTCCGCCGCTGTTTTTTTAAAAACCAATGCGATCCAATCTCCGGTTTGTTCTCGATCGATCAGTTCAAATTCTGAAAGCGTTTCGATCAGTTCTTGTTCGTATTCGATCGTAAATCCTGCGAGAATTAAGCGTCCGTTTGGTCGAAGTGCTTTGGTTAAATCGTCGCTTAAATCAATAATGATTCGAGCAAACACATTGAAGACGATAACATCGAAAGTTTCAGTGGTTGAAATTGATCGAATTTCTCCAACTTCACCGCCCATCCAATGCCCTAAATCACTTCCTTTGCCGAGACTAGCTTGATCGACTCGGACGCGATCGCTGACTGAATTTTGATCAATTGCAGATCGAGTTGCTTCGACTGCGATCGCATCATTATCGACTGCGTAAACTTGCGCTCCTAATTTCGCCATTGCAATACTTAAAATTCCAGATCCGCAGCCTAGATCGAGAATTTCTAAATCTGGCGTAATGTGTCGTTCAATTAACTGCAAACTAAGAATTGTTGCAGGATGAAAACCGCTACCAAATGCGAGACTTTCTTGAATATTAAGCGAAATTTCCTTCGGTTTAATTTGATAGTTTTCATCTGAAATTACAAAATTACCGACTCGATGAATTGCATTGGAATAATTTAGTTTCTCCTCAACGATCGACATTTCTAATTCGCTTGTCATTCCAGTTCGATGAAGCGATGACAACGCCGATTCAATTTGATCAATTCTGGCTCGATCGCCCTCTGGTAGATAGAATCGAACCTGATACGCCCAAGGTGATTTTGCTTCTTCGACTTGAAGATTATCCGTAAAATTGACGGTGGCTAATAAAGATCGAATCCAATCGATCGCTTCAGTCGTGGCATCTAAACTCAGTTCTATCATCTGGCTTTTTGAATTGCGGCTTCTGCAAGTGGACTCATGATCTTATAACCTGCGTCATTTGGATGCAAACCATCGATCGATAAATGCGATTGTAGAAATCCTCGATCGTCTACCATGTGACTGTAATAATCCAAATAAATGCAGTCATTTTCTGCACAATATTGCTCAATCCAAGCATTCAACGTTTGAATTTTTTTAGGCGATCGAGTTACAGACATCACTTCGCTAACTGGCAGAATTGAACATAGAATCATGCGAATTTGATGATATTTTGCCAATTCAACGATCGACATTAGATTGCTCTGAATTTCTTCGATCGTCATTCTGCCTGTATTCCCTGCAATATCATTCGTTCCAGCTAACAGAATTACAACTTTTGGACGAATCGCGATCGCATCTGGACGAAATCGAACCAGCATTTGAGGCGTTGTCTGACCAGCAATTCCACGATTGATGTAGGGTTGATCAGGAAAATAAGTGGATAAACCCCAAAAATCAGTGATTGAATCACCGAAGAAAATAACGCGATCGAGATCTTCTTTCAACTCAGTATTCGCTTGATGATAATGCTGTAACTGTGCCCAATCGGTCATTCGTTCCTGAATCAAATCAAACCCGTAGATGCTGAGTGATTTGAATTGATCCAAACGTTTTCCAAGCTTTTTAATTACATTCATCTTTTGCGCGAAACATCGATTGATAAAGTATCCAGTGATAAAGGATTTCTGCTGCCTTTACTCGAATTAAAAATCACAGAAACCGAATTTTCCCCTGCATTTAGCCAGACATTTTCGATTTTTAGCGATCGCTGCTCTTCCCAATTGCCCGTTGCCGGAAACGCCTCTTGATCAGCCAATTTCCGACCATTTACATGGATGTACCGACTTGCCCCAGTCGGAGACGCATATCGAAACACCAAATCATATCGACCTGAACACCCAACCGAGACGGTATATCGAGTAAAATCCTCGTTGCTCTGAGTAATTCGAGTCATTGAAGAAGGCACTGGCTTGATGAACTCAGTGGAGGCAGTAAAGGTGTTTGCAGTCGAAAGCGCGATCGCAGCATTCAACGCATCGATCGCACTGGTCTGACGAGTCGCATCCGCTTTATCAACCGAACTCGCCCAATTTAGTCCAAACTGATTTTGCTCATTGCGATTCGCCCAAATCGATTCTGCATTTCTTTGAATAAATTCGCGGTAAGTGGGCTTAGGTCTAACTTGATATAAATCTGCCAAATTCCGCATAAAAATCCCTTTGAACTGCGGACCATCATTGCCACAATCATTGTTATCTTCACAAGGTTCGCGCAGAATGCCATTGCGGGAAAGTTTGACGATCGACGCATCTGCGATCGCTTCCGCTTGTTTCAATAATTCAGCATCTTTTGTGCCACGATACAGATCCACAAGTGCCCCAATCAAAACGCCCTGATTATATGTCCAAGTGGTCTTCCCGTTATTACGACAGTTGCTATCTAAACCATCATTCACCAGGTTATCAGCATTGATCATTCCACTCTGCTGATACCATTCCCAAATCTTTTGCGTCCATTCTAAATACCGTTTATCATTCGGTTCACGCAGATTCAATTTTGCCGCAACCGACATTAACAAACCATTCGTGATTGCGTTCTTATAATTCAATTCTCGTTTGTGCCAATAAAGACCACCGTTGCAAACATCATCCCAACCTGTCGTCATATCCCAGAAGATCACTTTAGCTTGATCTAAATACTTCTGTTCGCCCGTGAGATCGTAAGCTCGAATCCAGGCGATCGCCCACCAACCATCATCATCCCGAAACCACGGGTTAATAAAATTCTTGTATCTCGGCTTTTGGTAAAACGTATTGTAAATATTGCTGCGATACGTGAGCGAATCCGTAATGCGTGAATACTCGATCGTAGCTTCGAGCGCGTTCGCCGCATTCCACCAGTTCGAGGTATTCCAAAGCCCCGTTCCTGTGTTGTAAAACATCTGTAGCGCTGCCATGCCTGCCGCAATGCCTGGAGCACAAGTCGCGGGTAGTACCATCTTTCAATCCTTGAATGTTCCAGGATCGACACTACCAAACGATCGACAAATTCAACACAAATCCGGGCAAAACATCCTCACCAGAATCATACGTTGTGTCAGAAATTTGCATAGTACGATTGAACTTTGGAAAATCTTGCACTACAATGCAGCGAATCATTGTGAGGACACACAGATGAACAAAGGTGAATTAGTAGACGCGATCGCTCAAAAGGCAAGCGTCACCAAGAAAGAAGCAGATGCTATCCTGACTGCGATGGTCGATACGATTTTGGAAACGGTGGCAACTGGAGACAAAGTAACGATCGTTGGATTTGGTAGCTTTGAAGCGCGGGAACGTCAAGCCCGTGAAGGTCGTAACCCTGCGACTGGCGCAGCGATCCAAATTCCGGCAACGCGCGTTCCTGTGTTTGCGCCAGGAAAAGGATTCAAAGATCGAGTTGCACCGCAAGAGTAAGAAGGTAGGGAGTAGGGGGTAGGGAGTAGAACGCTAACTTCGATCATTTTCCCCACTCCCCACTCCCCACTCCCCACTCCCAATTCAGTGTTACCGTTGATGAGCGGGTTTCGTTTCATCAGCTATGAGTGTTCTAACGCTACGATCGGTAAAAAAAGATTTCGGCATTAAGGAAATTGTGCGCGATGCCAGTTTCACGCTAGAAGCAGGCGAGAAAGTTGGACTGATTGGCACAAATGGTTCAGGCAAATCGACTTTGCTGAAAATGATCGGCGGACTGGAATCGATCGATGGTGGCGACCTCACGAAAGCTTCTGGTAGTCGGATTATCTACCTGCCACAAGACCCCGATCTTGATCCAGAACGAACTGTCTTAGAGCAAGTTTTTGCAGATAGCGGCGAACAGATGGCATTGGTTCGAGAATACGAGCAGCTATCCGATCAGTTAGCTCACGGAAATTCTGATGCGGTGATGGCGCGATTGTCCCAGGTCACGCAGAAGATGGATTCATTCAATGCCTGGGAATTGGAGACGCAAGCCAAGATTGTGCTGACAAAGTTAGGAATTCAAGACCTTAACGCCAAGATTCAACAGCTATCCGGTGGCTATCGAAAGCGAATTGCACTGGCAACCGCATTACTCGCGGAACCAGATGTTTTATTAATGGATGAGCCGACAAACCATTTGGATGCTCTCTCGATCGAATGGTTGCAAAGTTATCTCAGCCGATTCCGAGGCGCGTTGTTGTTGGTGACGCACGATCGATATTTTCTCGATCGAGTCACAAATCGGATTATTGAACTCGATCGCGGCGATTTGTTCAGCTACAACGGCAATTATTCGTATTATCTGGAAAAGAAAGCGGCTCAAGAAGCATCTGAAGCGAGTACGCAGCGGAAACATCAAGGCGTATTGAGACGCGAATTAGAATGGCTCAAACGAGGGGCAAAGGCGCGGAGTACCAAGCAGAAAGCAAGAATCGATCGAGTTCATGAGATGCAAGAAACTGAGTTTAAACAAGCTCAGGCTAAGGTGCAAATCTCAACCGCAGGACGACGAATTGGAAAGAAAGTCGTTGAATTAGCTCATGTGACGAAAGGATTTGGCGATCGCACTTTAATCAAAGATTTTACCTACAATTTCAATCCTGAAGATCGAGTCGGAATTATCGGTGAAAATGGCGCAGGAAAATCGACTTTACTAAATCTAATCACCGGAAGATTAGAGCCGGATTCTGGCACGATCGACACAGGTAGTACGATTCATTTCGGCTATTTTGATCAACATTCTGAAGATCTTCAAGTCAACGAAAATCAGCGCGTGATCGAATACTTGAAAGATGTTGCAGAACTGGTTAAAACAGCAGACGGTGAAGTGATTACTGCTTCTCAAATGCTGGAACGATTTCTATTTTCACCGAATCAGCAGTATGCGCCAATCAGCAAATTATCGGGTGGAGAAAGACGACGATTGTTTTTGCTTCGCGTGTTGATGAGCGCGCCAAATGTTCTGATTTTGGACGAACCGACGAATGACTTGGACGTGCAAACGTTGGCAGTCTTAGAGGAATATTTAGAAGAGTTTAATGGCTGTGTGATTGTCGTGTCACACGATCGCTATTTTCTCGATCGTACCGTTGATAAGATCTTCGCACTCGAAGAAGGCGGAAATGTTCGCGAGTATCCTGGCAATTACTCGGTCTATCTCGATTACAAAAAAGATGAAGAAATTGTCGTAGAAAAGCCAGCAGAATCGAAATCTGTTACAGCGAAATCAGTTTCTAATAAACCGCGAAAATTATCGTTTAAGGAAAAGCGCGAATTAGAAATGTTAGAGACAAAGATCCCAGAATTGGAAGCGGAAAAAGCCTCGATCGAGCAAAAACTCTACAAAAATCCACCCACTGGTTTCACCGAAGTTCAAAAGCTTTCAGAACAATTAGCCAACCTAGAGGAGCAGATTGAAACGTCCACAATTCGATGGATGGAACTGTCTGAAATAGACTCGAATTAAGAGGGTGTTTGAGAAGTAATCGTTCATCGCATTCACCCGCCCGGAAATGAATCTCCGGGCTAATCAGGGAAGCCCACTCAACTGGGCTAAGAACTCCGAATGATTCTCCCAGCCCGCTTCAGCGGGGTTTCTTCCATTAGCCCGGAGATTTATTTCCGGGCGGACTGGCAACGAAGTAAAGCTGCTTTTTATCCTTCTCAAACACCCTCTAAGCGGCAACTAATCGAAGTCGTCGATCGCTAATCAATAAGGTCTGCATTTCATCGGGTGGAATAGGGGGACTGTAAAGGAATCCTTGAATTGCATCACAGCCCCGATCGCGGAAAAATTCCAGTTGATTCTCGTCTTCGATTCCTTCCGCTACGATATGCAATTTCAAGCCTTTCGCCATTGTAATAATCGCGTTAGAAATCGCTGTGGCGCGTTCGTTGATATTGATTTGTTTTGAGAACGATCGATCAATTTTCAGCGCATCGATCGGCAATTTATCCAGACAGTATAGCGATGAGTGTCCTGTACCAAAATCATCGATCGAAATCTCAATGCCTAACCTCTTTAACGCCTCTAGAGCCACAATTGTCGCCTGAACATCCTGCATCAAACAGCTTTCAGTTAGCTCTAAAATTAACAACTTCGGATTAAGTCCCGTCTCATTTAAAATCGCTTCAACTCGTTTCGGTAAATCCGGCTGCTGGAACTGGCGCATGGACAGATTCACGGAAACTCTCAACGGCTCCAAGTAGACACTCTGCCAGCGTTTTGCCTGCTGACACGCCGTTTTTAGCACCCATTCCCCCAACGGCACAATCAAACCTAACTCTTCCGCGATCGGAATAAACGTAGCAGGCGACACCATCCCTCGAATCGGATGATGCCAGCGGACTAGCGATTCCATTCCCACAATCTGACCCGTTTGCAGATCAACTTGCGGCTGATAATACACTTGGAATTCTGCTCGATCGATCGCTTTGGTCAAATCCATCTCGATCAAGCGCCGCTCCATTTCCATCGCATCCAGTTCCGCATCATAGCGGCGATATCCCGTCACTCCGGGCTGTTGACACCAGTGCTGCGCCGTTTCTGCCTGAGTTAACAAATCTTGCGGTGTTCCCTTCAGTTCATTCGTCCAAGTGATACCAACACTGACATGAAATCGAATCTCATGACCATCCACTACACAGGGCAAAGTGACTCGATCGAGAACTTCTTGTGCGAAAGACTCAACCTCAGATTCAGCCAGATTCGCCAGCACAATCCCAAACTGGTCGCCGTTCAGCCGCGCCAAAAAGCCATTTGACTGCACCACTTTACTCAAACGATTTGCGACCATTTGCAGCACAATATCGCCTGTTGTATGCCCAAAACTCGAATTTATCGCGTGGAATCGCCTCAGATTCAGGCACAACACTGCGATATTCGACTCGGTTTGACCCGTCAGCAAATTGTGGAGATGCTGATACAGTAAACCGCGAGTGGGTAAATTTGTCAGCGGATCAAGCATTGCTCCTCGTCGAAACGCTGCGGTAGCTTGCTGTTGTTGTTGAGCAAATCGCTGCAGATATGCCGCCTGTTTCTTTAGCCGTGAAGTAATTGCACCGATTAATTCATTCACCGAACAAGGTTTCACAAGATAATCGTCTGCGCCTAGATTCATTCCCCGTCGCAGATCGCTTTGATCGCTTTTTGCGGTGAGAAAGACCACTGGAATTGTTGAAGTTTGAGGAGTCGATCGCAGGGATTCTAAAACCGCATATCCATCCAATTCGGGCATACAGATGTCGCATAGCACTAGATCCGGCAGAAAGCAACGAGCTTTCTGGATTCCGACTTGACCATTTTCTGCCTCGATCGCTCGAAACCCTTCGAGTTCCAGGATCTCCAGCAGATTTTGCCGGATCAATTCATCGTCTTCAACTACAAGAATCGTCTTCATTGGGGTAGAGCAGGCTAAGCGAATCATCAACTGAGCAAGTAAAGAATATTACCGTAGAAAAAATGTAATTGGGCAACACCCAGTAGATTAATAGACAAAAGATGAAAAATCTGCTTATTAAAAGTTGCGAACGAAGCCAGACTTGAATACTATAGTTTCCCAAGCGGCATTGCACACAGAATCGGGTCTACTGTTCACTGTATGCAGCTACTTCGGGAGCAACAAGAATCTCTCCAGCAAGACTCCTATTTCAGATGCTCCAAAATTCTTTTTATACAGTCGCGCTCTGTTTGAAAGTGTTCTCGCTGTAACAAATTGAGTCAGTATCATAAACTCACGCCTCAAGCACCCTGAATCTGTCAATTGGGAAGTCGATCGAAGTTGGAACCCTCTAACACTTGTATCTCGTCTTTGCAAAATCGTAGCGACACTAGAATTCTTTCAGAGATATTTCTGAGAATCATGGTATCGCGGGGTTTGACGGAATTCGTAAAATTGCTGATGCGAATTGCCGACTATCTCTGTTCAGTGTGCCCCGCAACGGAAGAATTGACTACGAAAGATCACAAATTAAGATCACCAGTTAAGTGAACTAGTCGCGGATGACTCCGTAGTATGCCCGATCGGCAAATCCGAAAGCAAGCCCGAACTTTTTACGAACATTCAGATTCGTAGGATTTTCTCCACTATGACAAGGATCGGAAACTCAATCGACTCGCATGATGCAAATGAGGGCTTGCAACTCTATCTAGAAATAACTGAGGCTCTCCTAACATTAAACAGTGCGAAATCTGTAAGGTTTCTCAAGATGAACTCCGAGAATCTACGGATAAATTACATTTCATTCTCTAAATTGATAACGATTGAGTTAAATCGCAAATTACCGTTTCCCTAAGCCATTCAGCGGATTTTTTGAGTCTTCAACGCCATCATTCATTGTAAAGAGAATTCGTTTCTACGAAGTTTTACCGATAGAATCTTTAGAAGACTTTTTGATGTAAGGTATTTAGTCTTTATTGAAAAAAAGTGGTTGTGCTTCTGTCTCTATTCACTATCAACAGCCTGTGTTTTTTGAGAACCTATCTTTGTCACGCTAATGATATCCATGTCTTACTCCCAGCCTCCCCGATCGCCAGCGAAACGAAAACGAGGAATCATTCTGAGCACTCGTGGGTGGCAACGCCTTCAAGCTGCTGAACAACGATCGACGAATCAACATAATTTTGGCAAGCCTTATACATTACAAGAATTAAGCGATCGAACGGCGCTGAGTCCGAATACCCTCGCACGAGTTCGCAGCCGTAAGGTTCCAGTTGACCAACAAACGCTAGAGAACTACTTTCGGGCATTTGACCTGACTCTGACTTCAGAGGACTATACCGATTCAGATAGTGCGACCTTTAGCAATCGGCAATCGATTCTCCTCAGTGGTCAGCTTCCGGTAGATTCGCCTTTTTATGTCTACCGTCCACCGACCGAGAATACGTGTTACGAAGCGCTGTTACAACCTGGAGCATTGATTCGAGTGAAAGCGCCCCGCCAAATGGGTAAAACCTCACTGGTGGCGAGAACGATGTCTCAGCTAAGAGATCAACAGTACCAGACGACAATTACCAGTTTGCAACTCGCAGATGCGTCTGTGTTCACAGATTTACAGCGATTTCTGCAATGGTTTTGTGCGATCGTTTCTCAGAATTTAGGACTGCCGAATCAAGTCGATCGATATTGGGATGATTTGTTCGGAAATAGCTACAACTGCACAAATTATTTCGAGAATTACATTTTGACCGAGATCGAATATCCGATCGTTCTTGCACTTGATGAAGTCGATGCAGTGTTTGAGCATCCTGAAATTGCCACCGATTTCTTTGGAATGCTGCGGGCTTGGTACGAGAAATCGCGATACGGCGATGCCAAAAGCGAACTGTGGCAAAAACTGAGATTGATTCTGGTGCATTCAACCGAAGTGTATGTGCCGTTGAATTTGAATCAGTCCCCGTTTAATGCAGGACTCTCGATCGAGCTTCCAACCCTGAACGCAGAACAGGTGTTAGATTTGGCTCAGCGCTACGGAGTAGACGATTTAGAAACGTCTGCCGATACGCTTTTAGAACTAACTGGAGGCAATCCGTATCTAGTCCAAGTCGGACTGCATCACCTCAGCGCTCAGACGATTAGCATTGACGAACTCTTGCGAACGGCAGCTACCAGTGACGGAGTATACGGAAATCATTTACGCAACTTGCTCTGGGATCTGCAAAAATATCCGGAGTTGATCGCTGCTTTAAAGCGCGTGGTTCTTTCAGTGGCTCCCGTTGAACTCGAACCGATCCAAGCCTTCAAGCTTCAGAGCAAAGGCTTAGTGCGCGTCAAAGACACTCAGATTTCGCCAAGCTGTCAACTGTATCGCAAGTACTTTCAGCAATCTCTTTCTTCAACGTGACCTCCCAACTCCTGAATTCGCGGTATCAAGTTGGCGGAAGTTTACCGCCAGATGCAACCTCCTACGTTGAACGAAAAGCAGATGAGGATCTGTACCGCGCTCTTTTAGCAGGGGAATTTTGCTACGTCTTCAATTCGCGGCAAATGGGCAAGTCGAGCTTGCGAGTGCGATCGATGTTACGTCTGCGCGAGACCGGAGTTCAGTGCTGCACGATCGATATGACTGCAATCGGGGTGCAACAGGTGAGTGCGGAACAATGGTATGCCTCGATCGCGGCTTCGATCGTGAGTAGTTTTGGCTTGAAGGTTCAATTCGGGCAGTGGTGGCGCGATCGCGCTCATCTCACGTTTGTGAGTCGATTGGAACTTTTTCTCGAAACTATTCTCCTGGCACAAATTCCGCAAAATGTCGTAATTTTTATCGACGAGATTGATAGTGTGCTCGCACTGAAGTTTCCAGCGGATGATTTCTTTGCCTTAATTCGATCGTGTTACGACCAGCGATCGGAGAAGTCCGTGTTTCAACGACTCAGTTTCGCCTTACTCGGCGTGACAACTCCAGCAGAATTAATCAGCGATAAGCAGCGAACTCCGTTTAATATCGGACGTGCGATCGAACTGTCTGGCTTTCGATTTTCAGAATCGGCTCCTTTGCTGGCGGGCTTGAGGCGTGTTGTCAAAAATCCAGAAACGGTACTGAAATACGTTCTGAATTGGACAGGAGGACAGCCGTTCCTGACTCAGAAGTTTTGCGATATTGTCGTGCGTGAAGTGCATGAGCAGACTACCTCTGAAGAATTTGATCCTGTCAATATTTCCGCCCTGACGTTAGAGTACCTCTTTCAACTTCGGGTGATTGAGAACTGGGAAGCTCAAGATCGCCCTGAACATCTGAGAACAATTCGCGATCGTGTCCTCGGCAATCAAGCTCAGACCGGACGATTATTGGAACTGTATCAGCAAATTCTGCGATCGCCAAAACTCGAATTAGATCAGAACTATCCAATTTTTCAATACCGCCATCAAGGAATTGAAATTGATAGCAGCGTCGAACAAATTGCGCTTTTGCTCTCAGGATTGGTCGAGAAATCGGATGGATATTTGCGGGTGAAAAATCCGGTGTATCAAGCCGTATTTGATTTGAATTGGATCGATCGACAATTTGCCAAACTGCGTCCGTATTCCGAAGCATTGAATCAATGGAAGCGATCGGGCTATGAAGATGAATCGCGATTGTTGCGCGGACAAGCCTTAATTGATGCTCAAAAATGGTCGATGGGCAAGCAACTCAGCGACGAAGACTATCGATTTCTCACGGCTAGTCAAACCGCTGAAGAACAAAGCAAACTCCGAGATTTAGAAGCCGATCGTGCTCAGGTCATTGCTGCCCGACTTGCCTTAGAGCGTAGAAGTACAAAATTGCAGCGACGATTGCTTGCTCTACTAAGCTTGGTCTTGGTGGTTGCAATTCTGCTCGGATTAGTTGCATTTTCTCAGTATCGCGGTGCGACTCGGAGTAGTGTGAATGCGATCGTGAGCAATTCTGAACTGCTCTACTCGCTGGGTCATGGGATGGATGCAATGATCGAAGCGATGCGTGCCCATGCCAAAGTCGAAGCACTTCAGATTCAAGATCCGAAAACGCTGGCACAAGTCGATCGAGTTCTAGGGCAAACCGTTTACACCGCAGCCGAAGCCAATCGCTTTTCTGGTCATACAGGCGGCGTTCGCTGTGTCAGTTTCAGCCCAGATGGAGATTTCGTTGCCACTTGTTCCGAAGACCAAACAGTAAAAATTTGGCGCACAGATGGGTCTCAAATCGCAACGCTAAAAGGTCATGCTGGGAGTATTTTTGCAACCGCGTTTAGTCCCGATGGAGAGCTAATTGCGACAGGCGGTGCGGATAATTCTGTTCGCTTGTGGAGCCATGATGGTTGGTCAATGGCAAGACTTGAAGGACATACAGGCACAATTTACAGCATTGCTTTTAGCCCAGACGGACAAACGATCGCCACTGGAAGCGGTGATACAACGATCAAACTCTGGTCACGTGAGGGTAAACTGCTTCGCACCTTGAGCGGACATCAGCAAGTCGTCAATTCGGTTGCCTTTAGTCCAGACGGAAAAACGATCGCATCCGGTTGCGCCAATCGCAACATTAGACTCTGGTCGATCGATGGCACGATGCTCAAACTCCTGACCGGACACGACGATGCGATTCAAGCGATCGCATTTAATCCAGATGGAACCGGGTTCGCCTCTGCGGGTTTAGATGACACGATCGCGCTTTGGGATTCAGAGGGCAAGCTGATTCGCAAAATTGACACTCAGAGCGATGGTGTCACCAGTTTGGCTTGGAGTCCGAATGGACAAACGATCGCGACTGTTGGATTTGATAAAGCGCTGAAACTGTGGCGACGAGATGGAACCTTATTACGATCGCTGCAAGGACATCAGAACACAGCTTGGTCAGTCGCTTTTAATCCGGACAGGCAATCGATCGTGACCGGAAGTGCAGACAAAACGGCTCGACTCTGGCGATTAAACAATGATTGGATGATCCGGTTAGAGGGACATACCAGCGATGTGAACCAAGTTGTGTTTAGTCCTGATGGTGACTGGATCGTTTCTGCCAGTAAAGATCGATCGATTCGGCTCTGGTCACAAGGGGGCAATTTTGTGCGGGAATTGAAGAGCGATCGCAGTTGGAAATTTGATGCTGAGTTTAGCCCCGACGGTGAAATCATTGCCAGCAATGGCACAAATGGAATGATTCAGCGCTGGAAACTTGATGGAACTTCGCTCAAACCGCTACAAGATCCGGCTGGCAGTGCGATTGAGACCTTGGCGTATAGTCCAGTTGAGGGGAATCTCGTGACTGGAGGACAGGATAAGCAATTGCGGTTATGGGATGCGGAAGGTAAGCTGATTCGCGCTTGGTCAGCCCACGATGCTCCGGTTCAAAAAGTCGTATTCAGTTCCGACGGTCTACGGATTGCGTCCTCCGCTCTGGATGGAGCCGTGAAGCTCTGGCAAGCGAGTACGGGGGAATTGATCGCGCCCTTAGTCGGACACGGAGGAGAAGTTCGTGCGATCGCGATTTCTAAATCGATGATTGCCACAGGAAGTCTCGATCGAACCATTAAGCTTTGGAAACTTGATGGCACACCTTTGAAAACGCTAGAGGGACATCAAGATCAGATTTACAGCATTGCCTTTAGTCCCGATGGAACGCAATTTGCCTCAGCGAGTTTAGACAAAACGATTAAGCTTTGGTCAGCAGATGGCAGATTAATCACAACGTTAAGCGGTCATACAGATGGAGTACGCAGTGTTGCCTTTAGTCCCGATGGGGCACTGTTAGCTTCTGCAAGTCGCGATCATACTGTGATGGTCTGGAACCTCAGTCAAGTGATGAAAACGAATCCGACGATCGCCGCCTGTCGCTGGCTCTCAGACTATCTTTCAACGAACGATACGCTTGAGGAATTTGATCGATCTCTTTGTAAAGGGGTTCAGTAGCAAATCTGTAACGATCGTCCTTCTTTTGTAGATAAATCTGTCTAAATGGGTGTGACATCTACGAGAAATCATAAACTATCACAAGCTCTACCCATGTTGAGAAAGATAGACAGGTGATTGTTTATGTCTAATTTGATGTGGTCTGCCCCAACTCGTCAAGCCTTGCCGATTATTCTAGTGCGCGGATTTGCTACGGGTGATAGTGCAGATGAACGACGATTAACGTATCAGGGGTTTAATGATGGCAGTGTCTACCCGCGAAAACGCGGCGAGAACTACATCTATGAAGGGATGATTCTACGGTTTATGAAGTCGGATTGGCGCTATAACGATGCCACCAATGTCGTTGGATACTATCCGAGTCAGATGGCGAGTCCGCCCGTCATTCCCGATGAATTAAAGGACTTCGATCAAAGCTTTTTTAATGGTCGAGTGATCATTGATCCAGCAATGGCGCTCTATTTTCTCAAGTCAGAAGATCCTTGTAAGAGCCTTTGGGTGTTTCGCTACTACGATTTATGCGATCGAACTTTCCCAATCTATGGTGAAGCTTTAGTCCGCTTAATTGAGTTCATTCGGGCGCTCTGTGCGATGAAAAATCAAGGCGCAAAACCGAAAGTGAATATCATTGCTCATTCAATGGGCGGTTTAGTGGTGCGAGAAGCAATTCAGCGAACTTATCCACAACGCAGTGCAACCGCAGCCGATGAATCAATTAACAAGATCGTGACTTTAGGAACTCCGCATAAAGGAGTCGCATTCCAACTGTTGAGAGATCTTCGCTGGTTGCCGATCGAGTCCGCGAATGAACTCGAACATTTCAATCCGCAGAATCAAGCTGATCCAGCAAATCCGGTCTCCGCTGTGAATTTTGCCGAGCATTTTCCCGTCGATCGCTTGCTTTGTGTGGTGGGTACGAACTACAAAGCCTATAACAATCAAGCCGCATCTTTACTTAATCGTCTCTCTCCGCTCTCTGGTGAATTAGGTCTGAACTACAACCGCAGTGATGGTTTAGTCAAACAAGCCTGCGCCCAAATCGATGGTGCACCCCGTACTTTTATTCACAAGTCTCACGGCGGTTTTGATTCAATCATTACCTCCCGTGAATCGTATGAAATTGCCACTCGATTCTTTTGCGGTGATGTCAGAACGCGACTGAGACAAGTTCGAGCACAAGTCAAACGTGGATTCGACTTTTTTGGCAAAAGTGAGTTCTTTCTCGGCGTATCTGTCAAACCACGCGGAGTTGATTTTGAACTTTTCCACCAAAGTAAAGAAGCCGAAAACTGTTATGGTCCATTCCGCACCGGAGATTTTAGCGATCCAAATTTGACCTTTCCCTGGGCAGACGGTCAAAAACTAATTTGGGAGGGCTATCTCAATACGGGCGCGAGTTTGTCCAAAACGGATTTCGTCATGCGGCTTGAATTTTATGTGGGTGAACGCGATGTGTTTGGCGTTGGCTTTTCCGATAACATCGTATTCTCAAAACAATATTATGTCCGTGCCGTTTTGCAACCTTCGCTGCAATTGTATGCGTATAACAGCGAGGATTTCATGGGCGATGATCCGATGCGAAATGCAATTCCCATGAGAAAAGTTGCGGGGGGTTGGGAATTCGATGCGATCGGGACAGGATTCTCTGGAACGTATCGAATCGAACTCGATCGAATTCCCGAAACCGGAGCGCCTCAAAGTCTCGCGGGTTAATGGCACGAAAAAAACTGGGTGAGACAATCCCACCCAGTCCATCAAATCACAGCAAAAGAAACCTTAGAGGGTGTTTGAAAAGTATCGTTGATTACATGATCCGCCCCGGACTGGAAGTCGGGGCTAACAGAACGAAGTCCACTGAAGGGGACTGACAACTCAGCTACGTCGGCTCCTCAGTCCTTTTCAAAGGACTTCGCACCGATAGCCCCGACTTCCAGTCCGGGGCGAAATGGAACGGAGCGAGGAAGCTTTTTATACTTTTCAAACCTGCTCTTACTTATTCGGTTGCGGAGTCATCCGGAGGTAGGGTTTCACCTCAGTCAAGCCTTTCGGGAATTTCTCACGGGCTTGCTCAGTCGGGATCGAAGGCACAACCACACAATCGCCGCCATCCGTCCAGTTCGCCGGAGTTGCAACACTGTAGTTGTCGGTCAATTGCAGCGAGTCAATCACCCGCAGCAACTCATCAAAGTTCCGTCCAGTGCTGGCAGGATAGGTGAAGGTCAGACGCAGCTTCTTGTTGTTATCGATAATGAACACCGATCGCACCGTCAAAGCGGGACCTGTGCTGGAATTCGGGTGAATCATATCGTACAGTTCCGAAACCTTCTTGTCGCCATCTGCCAAGATCGGATAGTTGACGCTGCAACTTTGGGTTTCATTGATGTCGCTAATCCAGCCCTTGTGCGATTCTGCATCATCGACACTCAGCGCGATCACTTTCACGTTGCGCTTGTCGAATTCGGGCTTGATTTTTGCCACTTGACCTAATTCGGTCGTACACACTGGGGTATAGTCTGCGGGGTGCGAGAACAACACGACCCAGCTATCGCCAGCCCAGTCATAAAAATCGATCGTTCCTTCGGACGAATCCTGCGTAAAGTTGGGAACGGTATCACCAAGTCGAAGAGCCATATCGCGTAATTTCCTCTTTATTCTGTCGATCGCATTACTTATCGATCATGCCACAAATCCCGGTTTCCCGGTCGGAGTTTAGATCTTTTAACGATTCTATAATTGATGAAGAATTCCGTAAAGTTTCCTAAGCAGAAAATGAGAGTCGCGCCGGGAAAAGGTTCGGTTCTCCGTATTCAGTTTGAAAATCCGGAGAAGTTCGGAGGCGAATTGGTTGAAATTGCGGACTCTGAGTGCATCAGATTCCAGTTTAATCACAATGATCGATCTCGATCGTGCTCGAACTCATGGCAAGATCTCACAAGACCTCACAAGATCTCAGTAGATTCGGCACGTTAACATCGATTTGGACATCGCACAGATTACCTTCATGGACACAAACGCTTTTCTGACGATCGATGACAATTCTCTCAGTCTCCGGGATTGTCTTCGTTATTTGCAAACCTCTGGAAAACTGCAAGGCTTTATTGGTGATATCTTGCGGCAGCACGTACTCGAAACCGAGATCAAAACTCGCGAAGACCTCGATATTAATCCAGCCGTGATCGAACAGGCGGTCGTGGACTTTCGACTTCAGCAACAGTTAACCGATCCGAAAGTGTTCCAAGAATGGCTGAATCGTAACGGACTCGATTACACCACATTCCATCAGCAGATTGCAACGAACTTTAAAAACGAAAAATTAAAGATCGTTGCAACCGAACCGAAACTGCAAGAGTATTTCATCGAACGCAAAGTATTTCTCGATCGAGTCGTACTGTCGCGGATTATCGTTGAGAGTCAGGAATTAGCCGACGAATTGAAGCTGCAAATTAGTGAAGGTGAAAGTTTTGAAGCGTTAGCGCGAGAGCATTCAATCTCTGACGATCGTATTGCAAATGGCATGATGGGTCCGGTCAGTCGGGGTACAATGCCCGATACGGTAAGAGCGGTGATTGATTCTGCCAATTCGGGCGATATTGTCGGTCCAATTGAATTGGAAGGTCGATGGGCGCTTTTCCGGATCGAGGATGTTCTACCTGCAACCTTAGATAATCCTCAATTGAAGCAGATGTTAACGACGGAGTTATTCGATCGTTGGATCGCCGACAAAATTCAAAAAATGACGGTGAAGCTTCAAGTTAACGATTAGACTGAAGAACCTTTGATTTCAGCTCCCTCATTTTTAAGATTGCCCTCATGCTAACGAACGATCTCGCTGCCAACTTACCTTGGGAATCAGCGCCTCTCTGTTTTCTCAATCCTGAACAACAGGTGCAGTTCAAAACCAAAGCCGAAGTGCGTCGCTACAAGCTGGGCGAGGTGCTGTGGTCGAGTGAAGATACGGGTGTTCAGTTGATTGTTCTCTCTGGAAAGGTTCGACTGGTCGGAGAGGACAACAGTTCCCGTGTGTTGCAGCCCGGAGAATGGATCGGGGATTTGATCGAGTTGCCGGGATGGAAGGCGAGAGCCGCGAGTAGTGATGTTGAAGCGGTTCAATGGCGCAGCGAGATGTGGGCAGGATTAAATTCTCCAGATATCGATCGATATTGGGCAATTGCTCGATCGAAGTATCTTCCCCAGACGGATCAATCGCCACAGTCTGTAACGGGCTTTCCGTTTGTTCCAGGAATGAACAGTGCAGCAGCTTGTCTCACAATGGTCGCAAATCATTTGCAGAATCCAGTTCAGATGGATTGGGTACAGCGGCAATTGAGAGGACAACGCCCGACGAATGTGGTGGATGCGGCGGAAAAGTTGGGATTGCAACTAAGACGAGTTGAAACGACTTGGCAGAATGCGCGGTTGTTGACGTTTCCAGCCTTGATGCTTTGGGGAGATACGGAAGAGCCGCATTGGGTTGTGGCGTATGCGATCAGAGGCGATCGCTTAATTATCTCCGATCCGCATAATCCAATGATGACTCCACAAGCGGTTCATCGATCGACGGTAGAACAGCTTTGGGATCGTCAACTTTGGCAAGCCGAAACCGTTCAGAAGCAAGAAAGATTTAATCTAACCTGGTTTCTGCCTGCGGTTTGGAAGTATCGAGGGTTGCTCGGTGAAGTGCTCTTTGCTTCATTCACGCTGCAACTGTTGGGATTAGCCACACCGTTGATCACACAGGTCGTGATCGATCGGGTAATGGTGCAGGGCAGTATTCCGACGCTCGATGTAATGGCGATCGCGCTTCTAGGAGTTGCCATTTTCGAGGCGGTTCTTGGAATTTTGCGATTGTTTATCTTTACCCATACTGCTCGGAGATTGGATCTGAGTCTATCGGCTCAATTGTTCCGTCACTTGATGCGACTGCCGTTAGCTTATTTTGAATCGCGACGGGTGGGAGATACGGTTGCACGAGTTCAAGAGCTAGAGAACATTCGACAGTTCTTGACAGGAACGGCTCTAACGGTTGTACTCGATTCGATTTTTGCAGTCGTCTATCTTGCGCTGATGTTCTTCTATAGCATTCCGCTCACGGGAGTTGCTTTAGCAGTTCTACCTTTGTATGCAGCATTAACGTTGACAACGACACCAATTCTCAGAAATTGGTTGAATGAGACGTTTAACCGGAGTGCAGATAGTCAATCGTTTTTAGTGGAAACGGTGACAGGGATTCACTCTGTAAAAGCGCATAGTGCAGAGAAACCGTCACGCGATCGCTGGGAAGGATTGTTCGCTCGATACATTCGCACCAGTTTCAAAGCTTCGACGACTTCCAATATCAGCAATAACTTAGGAGACTTTCTGACGAATTTCTCTTATCTATTGATTCTCTGGGTCGGCGCACATTTAGTGATTAGGCAAGAATTAACAGTGGGTCAGTTGGTCGCGTTCCAGATGCTTTCGGGACGAGTGACGGGTCCATTGTTGCGGTTGGTGCAACTGTGGCAGAACTTACAGCAAGTATTGCTATCCGTCGATCGGATTGGTGACATTCTCAACGTTGCACCCGAAGCGGAACCTGGATCAGGTTTGGTACTGCCACCCCTGAAAGGACAAGTTTCATTTGATCAAGTCTTTTTCCGCTATAGTCCCAACCAAGAACCCGTACTGAAAGGAATTTCGTTCGAGGTTGAGCCTGGAATGTTAGTCGGTGTCGTCGGACGGAGTGGATCGGGTAAAAGTACCTTATCGAAACTATTGCAGCGATTGTACTTACCAGAATCAGGACGGATCACGGTTGATGGATTTGACATTAAGAGCGCGGATCTGCACTCATTGAGGAGTCAGATGGGTGTGGTGTTGCAGGAAGACTTTATCTTCAATGGCAATATTGTCGATAACATCAGTCTGGGTCGCCCGGATATTACTGCGGAACAAGTGGTTGAAGCGGCACGAATGGCAGCGGCTCACGACTTTATTAGTGAGATGGCTCACGGTTATGAAACGAATGTTGGAGAGCGTGGAACAGCACTTTCTGGAGGACAGAGACAGCGAATTGCGCTAGCACGGTTGTTCCTCTCGAATAATCCGATTTTGGTATTAGACGAAGCGACAAGTGCTTTAGACAGTGAAACTGAGCAGCAAGTTTTACAGAGTTTGCAGTCGATTTCGGCAAATCGGACTGTGTTTTTGATTGCTCACCGATTTGCACCTTTGAAACGTGCTGATCTGATTTTGGTGATGGAGAAAGGTGTGATTGCTGAGAAGGGCACTCACGAGGAATTGTTGCGGAAGAAGGGCTTATATTGGTCGCTGTATCAACGGCAGCAAGCTTCGGTTTAGGGGGTGTTCTTATGTGGCAGTAGAAGTTTAGATTAGGGCACGTTCAGAGTTGTCCCCAATCCCCCGATTCTGGGGGCTTAAGACTCTTGCTTCCCCAAACTTGGGGGCTGTGTATACACAAGTCGTTTTTGCTGCGGTTGAATCGGCTTCAGCCCCCTAAATTCCCCAAATTTGGGGGACTTTGAAGATAGAAAACGCTTTGGAATTCTAGAAATTTCTCGGCTCAAAGTCCCCCAGAATGGGGAATTTGGGGGGCACGATCTAACCACAACGAAGTGCAAGAGACTGATGTATACACCGTAGACCCTGGGGGCTGGGGGCTTCCGAGATGTGTCCTAATCTAAACTTCTACTGCCATAGCTCAAATCTTGCACCAATCTCCGGGTGGGGCGGTGGACTGAACGAAAGGCTTGAAAATACGCTAACTGAGAGTGGTGCCAGATCTCAGTTAACTCTCCTCGTTGCGCTTTTCTTGGGGACGCTGGAAAAATTTGGTAAAGGTTTTTACTGTTACAGGTTCTCGCTCTCGGCGGCGTTTGCGGTGATGCAGAGCAGAATTCGATCGGCGTTTGCGCGATCGCGTTCTTTCTTCTACGCCTTCCTCATGAGCAGGCTTGCGGGTCGGCTCAGTGCTGTCTTCTTTGCTCAGCCACCAATCCACAATAAAGCCGCTGGCAATTCCACCGATTGCACCAAGCGCAATACTGTAGAGGGCGGGATAGCCCAATCCATAGAGACTGATTAGGAACAAGAGCCAAATTTGCAGCCCGACCCCAAAGCCTTTAGAAACTGGTTGTCCTTTTGTTGGAGCCACGATCGCTGATTCCCTAGAAGTCTTTTTGAGGATACAGCGAAATTCGGGTCGATGTCGATCGATTTCGCTGATTGGTCTTATTATGGCGGGTTTTTTAGCGATCGACTGACCCCATGACTAAATCAATACTTGCCAAAATCACAAAAATATCTGCAACTTTGGTTCCGTGAATCAGTTGGGGAAGTAATTGCAGATTGTTGTAGTCTCCAGGACGAATTTTCCAGCGCCACGGAAATACGTTGTCATCGCCAATGATAAAGATTCCAAGTTCGCCACGACCGGATTCAACTCTGACATAATGTTCGCCTTTTGGAATTTTGAAGGTGGGCGCGATTTTTTTAGCAATGAATTGATAGTCAAAGGCATTCCATTCGGATTTTGGACCTGATTCAATTCTCTTAGCTTCTAAATTCTCGTAAGCTCCACCTGGAAGCGCTTTCAAAGCTTGCTGAATGATTTTAACGGACTCTCGCATTTCTCGAATTCGGACAATGTAACGCGCATAACAATCACCAGCAGTTTCCCACTGAATATCCCAGTCGAGTTCGTCATAGCATTCGTAGTGATCGACTTTGCGTAAGTCCCATTTCACGCCTGATGCTCGAAGCATCGGTCCAGTGACACCCCAATTGATCGCAGTTTCTCGATCGAGAATTCCAACCCCTTCAGTGCGACGACGAAAGATCGGATTGTCGCTCATCAATTGCTCGTATTCATCGAATGTTGGGGGTAGATAGTTGCATAAGTCTGCACATTTATCGACCCAGCCGTAAGGTAAATCCGCTGCGACTCCTCCCACACGGAAATAGTTGTGATTGATCATGCGGTAGCCAGAAACGGCTTCAAATAAATCGAGGATGAGTTCTCGATCGCGCAATGTTGGAAAAAATAATGCCTGTGTTCCGACATCTCCGACAAACGGACCTAACCACAGCAAGTGATTCACAATCCGGGTGAGTTCTAACAGAATCATCCGAATGTATTTAGCCCGTTTTGGAACTTCAATCTGAGCTAATTTTTCAACTGCATTGACTGTAACCGCTTCGTTAAACATTCCGCCGTAGTAGTCCCACCGACTTGTATAGGGAATAAACATAGTCGTAGTGCGATTTTCAGCGATCTTTTCCATGCCTCGATGCAAATAGCCAATCACAGGTTCACAGTCGATTACATCTTCGCCATCTAAAGTCACAATGATCCGAAAACAGCCGTGCATCGCAGGGTGATGAGGTCCCATATTGATCACCATCGGTTCTGTTTTGGTTTCGATCCAGCCCATGAGTTGAACTCCTGATGTTTACTTCCACTATCAGAAATTCACTCAGGCGAGTCTTGTAAATTCGTCCGTTTTTTGTAGATTCTTCCTACGATTTTTGAATCGTTTTGGGTGTAACTCCCAGAAGCTTTTTGCAATGTCGATTTAAGTGACTTTGATCCACGAATCCCACTTGTTTCGCGACTTCTGCGATCGACAATTCACCTTTCATTAACAATTGCTTCGCTCGTTCCACCCGCGATCGGATGACAAACTGATGTGGTGTCACTCCGGTCGCTTGCTTGAACAATTGAGAAAAATAGTGTGGACTCATTTTCGCGATCGCTGCTAATTCACTCAGTCCCAAATCCTGATCTAAATGAGCCTCAATGTAATCAACAACGCAACGTAATCGAGATTGAGATAACCCGTTAGCATATTCTTGAATCAAAACTTTTCGATTTGAGTAATGCTCTGCTAAATGAACCATCAACGTATTCGTCAATGATTCACCGTAGAGCCGACTTGCAAATTCATTCCGTTCTAGAACCACTTTGAGAGAGAGTCCAATTTGATGCACTAACGGATCATGAAGTGCAAATTGGGGGATCAAATCGATGTAAGGTTGTTCGATCGCTTCACTTAGTTTCGGAGGATCGAAGCTAAAAAAGATGACACCACCCCACTCGAACCAGCGACTTTGACAGCCCACTCGTGACGGAACTAGCACCATATTGCCGTTCGCAACTTGTTCGCGGTGGAACTTGCCATCAATCGATCGCTCTGCAAGTTGAGAGTTGCTCGTATGCGTAAAAATAGCCAGCGTATGTTGCACAGAGACCACTTCAGAAGTTTCTCCAGGTGGCATATAGTCGTATCCAAACCCAATTCCATCCCAACCTGTTGCAACACTGGTTAATTGAGGCGATCGATCAAACACTCGTTGATATCCGCCGACTCCTTCTTTGGCAAAGTCAAGCAACATAATTCTAAAGTCAAGATTTTCTTTCACGGTAAACGATCGATCCCGTGATATCTCATTAAAATCAGCGAAATTTTATCACCCTCTCATGACACAAACTCTGGTTTCTACTGCTTTTCGAGTCGGGATCGCAGGTCCAGTTGGCTCCGGTAAAACTGCTCTAGTCGATGCACTCTGTAAAGCAATGCGCGATCGATACCAGGTCGCGGTTGTCACCAATGATATTTACACTCAGGAAGATGCGAAATTTTTAGTGCGATCGCAAGCACTTGATCCCGATCGCATTCTCGGTGTAGAAACGGGAGGCTGTCCGCATACTGCCATTCGGGAAGATGCTTCGATGAACTTAGCCGCGATCGATCAACTTGAACATCGATTTCAGAATCTAGAGTTAATTTTTGTTGAGAGTGGTGGTGATAACTTAGCAGCAACTTTTAGTCCGGAACTGGTAGATCTCAACATCTATGTGATTGATGTTGCAGGGGGCGATAAAATTCCGCGTAAAGGGGGACCTGGTATCACAAAGTCAGATCTTTTGGTCATCAATAAAATCGATTTAGCCCCTTATGTCGGTGCAGATTTGCAAGTGATGGAGCGGGATGCAAAGCTGATGAGAAAAGAAAAACCCTTTGTATTTACAAACCTCAAAACTCAGACAGGTTTAGATAAAATTATTGATTTTGTGTCAACCTACGCAGGACTAAACCTGAAGCAAAAATAACAAAACTATCCTAAAAATGTAGTCCACTATACAATTCGCTGAAAACCCAAGCCCTAGTATTTCAGAGTTATTACTGAAGCTCAAAACTGCGATAACTCTGCGAACCGCTCCTTTGCAGAGACAGTCTTTCCCAGAGATTGTCGATCGCTTTGGCTTGGTTCAACACGTCACTACACCTTTTGGACATGACAAAATCATTTGGACGGCGCGAATTTATTATCCTTGGCTCCACTGCTGCGGGGAGCATTCTTCTAAAATCCTGTGCGGCTCCAACAGGAACGACCGGATCGACGAGTAGCGCCCCGGCTGCTTCTCCCGCAGCAAACACCACTACTGCTTCTGGCAACACGATTAAAGTCGGCATTCTGCACTCGCTGTCTGGCACGATGGCTATCTCTGAAAAGAGCGTCGTCGATGCGGAACAATTAGCGATCGAAGAAATTAACAAAGCAGGCGGCGTGTTAGGCAGACAAATCGAAGCGGTTGTTGAAGATGGCAACTCCGATTGGCCCACCTTTGCTGAAAAAGCGAAGAAATTGATCGACCAAGACAAAGTTGCAACGGTGTTCGGCTGCTGGACTTCTGCAAGCCGTAAAGCTGTTCTGCCAGTGTTCGAGTCGAAGAAACATCTGCTCTGGTATCCGGTGCAGTACGAAGGACAAGAATGCTCGAACAATGTCTTTTACACAGGCGCGGCTCCAAACCAACAGATTGAGCCATCTGTAGAATGGTTGCTGAAGAACAAAGGCAAAGATTTCTACCTCGTTGGATCGGACTACGTTTTCCCGCGTACTGCAAACACCATCATCAAAGCGCAACTGGCGGCACAAGGTGGAACTACGAAAGGGGAAGACTATATTCCTCTGGGCAACACCGAAGTCAAGCCTGTCGTTGACAAGATCAAACAAGCCATGCCGAATGGCGGCGTGATCTACAACAGCTTGAACGGTGACACCAACGTGGCATTCTTCAAGGAATTGCAAGCATCGGGCTTGAGTCCTGACAAGTATCCATCGATGTCGGTGAGTATTGCAGAAGAAGAAGTCAAAGCGATCGGGGTTGACTATCTCAAAGGTCACTTTGCTGCATGGAACTATTTCCAAACGGTTGATACTGCTGCAAGTAAGAAGTTCGTTGAAGCATTCAAAGCGAAATATGGTAACGATCGAGTCGTGAATGACCCGATGGAAGCCGCTTACATCATGGTGTACTTGTGGAAGCAATCGGTTGAAAAAGCGGGTACTGCGGATGATCTCGATAAAGTGAAAGCAGCGGCTTACGGTCAGACCTTCGATGCACCGGAAGGTAAAGTGACCATGAACTCAAATCATCACTTGTCCAAGTATGTTCGCATCGGTGAAGTGGCAGCAGACGGTCTCTTCAAGATCGTGTCCGAATCCAAGGAAGCTGTGAAGCCCGTGCCTTGGAACCAATTCGTGGCAGAAACGAAAGGCTTCTCTTGCGACTGGTCTGATCCTGCGAAGGGCGGTAAGTTCAAGACCACCTAGATTCAACTTGTTCGTACTCGATCTCGTAGAGCTAATTTTCCAATGGAAAGAAGCTCTACGAGATCGGTTTGTTCAGCGACTTGACAACGGAGAAAGCTTTGCTATCAGGACTTATAAACGGAATTTTTAGCGGTGTCAGCGTTGGATCAGTGTTGTTACTGGCAGCATTGGGACTTGCGATCGTCTTTGGTCTCATGGGCGTGATCAACATGGCTCACGGTGAGTTGATGATGCTCGGCGCTTATACAACGTATGTAGTACAAAATGTGCTGAAAGACACTCCTCTGTTTGGTATCTACTTCTTCATTGCGTTGATTGCAGCCTTTATTGTGACTGCGATATTCGGGATCATTCTAGAGCGCGGCGTGATTCGATACCTGTATGGGCGACCCTTGGAAACATTGCTGGCAACTTGGGGCGTAAGCTTGATTTTGCAACAGTTCGTTCGCAGTGTCAGTTGGCAGTTAGTAACTCTGATTGCGGTCTTCTGTGCATTGTTCTTTGGTGCGATGTGGATTTTGGCGCGTCGTCCGAACTATGAGCAAATTCGAGGTTGGTCGATCGCGATTCTTCTACCACTGTCTGCGGCAGTTGCACTCACCGTTAGCAATACAGTTGGGCAACTTTACGGATTAGTGGCGACAAAGCCTTGGTTCGGAGCGCAAAACGTCGATGTGACGGCTCCAAGATGGCTGCGAGGCGGATTGTCGATCGCTGGAACACAGTTCTCGTATGCTCGGATTTTTATCATCTTTTTAACGATCGCTGCGGTGTGTGGCGTGTTCTGGTTCTTGAATAAAACGCCTTGGGGCTTACGGATTCGAGCCGTGACACAGAACCGGAATATGAGCGCTTGTTTGGGAATTCCGACTCAGAAAGTGGATGCTTTGGCGTTTGCGATCGGGTCTGGACTGGCGGGAATTGCTGGCTGTGCAGTGAGCTTACTTGGATCAGTCGGACCGAATACGGGACAGAACTACATCGTAGATACGTTCATGATCGTGGTGGTCGGTGGAGTTGGAAAACTGGTCGGTAGCATTATTGCAGCACTCGCGATCGGGACTGCCAGCTACATTATTGGATCAAATGTGTTAGTTGATGCGTTTAGCTTCTTTCCGCCATTGTCTGAATTCTTCAAGTTTTTCTCGACGATCAGCATGGCAAAAGTGATGGTATTTGCTCTGATTATTGTCTTTCTGCAATTCCGTCCGGCTGGACTGTTCCCGCAGAAAGGACGAACTGTGGATGCTTAGGGAGAAGTTAACGTGAACAAAGACACGCCTTGGTACAAGCAGAAATCGATCCTGATCGAAGCTGCTATCGTCGTCGCGATCGCGCTTGCTCTAATTTTGATTGTGCCGAATCTATTGATCGCAATGGGTCAAGCGTTTCGAGTCAATTTGCTGGGGCGTTTTCTAGCACTCGCGATCGTGGCTCTGGGAATTGATTTGATTTGGGGCTACACCGGAATTTTGAGCTTAGGACATGGATTGTTCTTTGCATTGGGTGGATATGCGATCGCAATGTTCCTTCAGTTGCAAATTCCTGCTGGACAGTTGCCCGATTTCTTTACGCTGTATGGTGTGAACGAGTTGCCAGCGTTTTGGCTTCCGTTCTATTCGTTTCCGTTTACGCTGTTTGCGATCGTGTTTTTGCCCGCGATCGTCGGAGCGGTTCTGGGTTACTTAGTCTTCCGTAATCGCATTCGAGGCGTTTATTTCTCGATCCTGACGCAAGCTGCACTCATTGTCTTTTTCAACTTCTTTAATGGTCAGCAGAAACTGATCAATGGAACGAATGGATTGAAAACCGATACGACGACCTTTTTTGGTCAAACCGTCGGTGATGCTCAGATGCAGTGGATGTTCTACATCACTACAATTTGGTTGTTGGTTGGAGCGTATGCACTGTGCCGTTGGCTCACGAGTGGCAAGCTTGGAAAGCTTTTAGTTGCAGTGCGAGATGATGAACCTCGACTAAGATTTTCGGGATACAACCCGACTGGCTTCAAAGTGCTGGTGTTTGCTGTGTCGGCGGCGCTTGCGGGGATTGCAGGAGCATTGTACACCGTTCAATCTGGGATTGTTTCACCAAAAACGATGGATATTGCTTTCTCGATCGAGATGGTGATCTGGGTTGCAGTTGGTGGCAGAGCAAGCTTAGTCGGTGCGGTTCTTGGAGCTTTGCTTGTGAACTTTGCAAGAAGCATTCTGAGTGAACAGTATCCAGAGATCTGGTACTTTTTCCAAGGTGCATTGTTCTTAACAGTTGTAACAGTGCTGCCGGGTGGAATTGTGGGATGGATTCGCAACGAAGGACTAGACTTTGTGCGATCGAAGTTCCTCGGCAAGCGTCAGTTATCCACGTATCCAAGCTTAGAAGAAGATCCGGAAGTGCAATATGAGCGGGAAAATCTTGCAAATCGAAAATCTGACGGTTAGTTTTGATGGCTTCAAGGCGATTAACAATCTCAATTTTGACCTGAATGAAGGTGAATTACGAGTGATTATTGGTCCAAATGGAGCCGGAAAAACAACCTTTCTCGATACGATCACAGGCAAAACACAACCGACGATCGGAAATGTGTATTTCAAAGGTCGCAATACCAAGGGCTTGAAAGAGCATCAAATTGCTCGATTGGGCGTGGGGCGAAAGTTCCAAACGCCGCGAGTTTATCTCAATCTCACCCCACGAGAGAATTTAGAACTCTCTTGCAATCGGCATAAGAATGTTTGGAATGCGATCGTTGGAAAACGTCCTGCGGCAGAACAGCGAACCGTCGCGGGATTGCTCGAAACGATCGGGCTAGATCTCAAAGCCGATATCAAAGCCGATTTGCTGTCTCATGGCGAAAAACAGCGCTTAGAAATTGGCATGTTAGTGGCTCAATCTCCTGATTTGCTCTTAGTCGATGAGCCTGTCGCGGGATTGACCGATGAAGAAACTGAGAAAGTCGGAGATCTACTTTTAGCATTGGCGGAAAGTCATTCGATTATCGTGATCGAACACGACATGGAATTCGTTCGGCAAATCGCAAGACAAGTCACTGTGCTTCACCAGGGAAGCGTTTTGTGTGAAGGCTCAATGGACGAAGTTCAAAACGATCCGCGAGTCATTGAAGTATATCTGGGACAACAAGAAGAACACGCAGCGTAGAATATTATGAGCTATACCAACACCACGCTAGAACCAATGGGATCAAGTACATCAGCCCCAATGCTAGAAGTCTCCGGGCTGAATGTCTATTATGGAGAAAGTCATATTCTTCGAGGGGTTGATATGACTGTTCATCCGGGCAAAATGGTCTGTTTGATCGGGCGAAATGGTGTCGGTAAAACCACGTTGCTCAAGTCGATCATGGGATTGTTAAAACCTCGATCGGGTTCTATCTCTCTTGCAGGTGAACCTATCACGATGAAATCTCCTGATCAACGTGCCCGTCTTGGTATCGGTTACGTTCCCCAAGGACGCGAAGTGATTCCGCGTTTAACCGTTAAAGAGAATCTAATCCTCGGACTTGAAGCACTACCGAAACGGAACAAGAGCGCTGAAATTCCCGATGAAATTTTCGAGTTATTTCCGGTACTCAAAACGATGCTGCCTCGGATGGGTGGAGACTTGAGTGGTGGACAACAGCAACAACTCGCGATCGCTCGCGCTCTTATGGGTCAGCCTCGCTTATTAGTCCTTGATGAACCGACTGAGGGAATTCAACCCTCGATCATTCTCGAAATTGAAGCTGCTGTCCGTCGAATCATCGAAACGACTGGGATCTCAGTCTTGTTAGTAGAGCAACACTTACATTTTGTGCGCCAAGCGGATTGGTACTATGCGATGCAAAAAGGTGGAATTGTAGCATCTGGTTCAACGCAGGAATTGAGCAATGAGGTTGTTCAGCGATTCTTAGCGGTTTAGCTTATTACGAAACGGGAACGCGATCGTAATAAAATTTTTGCTTCTAAAAATCTATTGCACCCGATCGATGCTCAACTGCCAAAGTCGTTCAAGTAGGGCAATCTGTCGTTTCAACAAACGGCGCTTCTGGGTTTTTCGGGTGAGAACTCCGAGAAATAGTCCAAGCGGAAGCGCGATCGCAATCAGCCCTTCTGAAAGTAAAGCAGTGTCATTATCGATCGGAGTGGTCGCGATCGAGGTCGAAATTTGAATGGATTGAATCGTCTGAATATTGGGACGCATGGGTAGATTTTCAACAGAAAAACCGCTTTGTTAAAATTGAAGTCTTTATTTTGCCACCCAGATCTCAATCTCTCGTCTGCTGTTAGGTTTATTTAACGCACGGCTTTATAGAAGGGTTTCAGCCATTAGGTTGAGACACCAATGCCCCAAAGAATGTCAATATGGATCGCGATCGAGAAGTAAAGGTCGATCGCTCGGCGCTTTTAGATCAATCCACTGTGCTGTTTTAGAGCACAATGGGTTAAATCATTAGCCCGATCGTCCCTTTTCTGTTCCAGATTCTATGACTGTCTCCCGCACCATTTGTCTTGGCTTTCTTGCCGTAATTTTTGTTGGAACTTGCCTTCTAATGTTGCCTTTTTCAACTGCAACCGGAGATTGGAATAGTCCTGTTACTGCTTTGTTTACTGCGACTTCTGCCGTATGCGTGACTGGGTTATCTGTGGTTGATGTCGGCAAGTTTTATTCATTCTGGGGGCAGCTTTTTATTATGCTGCTGGTACAAGTCGGTGGACTGGGTTATATGACCGCGACGACAGTTCTCTTGTTGCTACTCGGTAAGCGTTTGGGACTGAGAGACAAAATCGCTGTACAACAATCGCTCGATGTGCAGGAACTATCAGGACTAACAGGTTTATTGCAATCGATCATCGCGACCACGCTTGTATTTGAACTCACAGGCGTGATTCTGCTGATGACGGTTTTTGTTCCACAATTTCGCGATCAACCGCTTGTTGCACTTTGGCAATCAGTTTTCCACAGCGTCAATGCTTTTAATAATGCTGGCTTCGGCTTGTTCTCAGATAATTTGGTGCAATATGTCACGAATCCGATCGTCAATTTCACGGTTACGGGTTTAATCATTTTCGGTGGCATTGGCTACCAGGTCATCATGGAATTGTATTTTTGGGGACGCGATCGCATGAGTCGAAACCCCAGAAAACACACATTCTCACTTAATTTCCGAGTCGCAACCAGTACCACGATCGTGCTGTTACTTGTAGGAACGTTCGCATTTTTCGCAACCGAATTTCGCAATCCTGCAACATTGGGACCGTTGAATTTGCCTCAAAAATTAATGGCGGCTTGGTTTCAATCGGTCACGCCTCGAACTGCTGGATTTAATACGATCGATATTACCAAAATGACCACAGCGGGATTGTTTATCACGATCGCGTTTATGTTTATCGGTGCAAGTCCGGGCAGTACAGGCGGTGGAATAAAAACGACAACGTTAAGAGTTTTACTCGACTGTACAAAAGCCGTACTGCAAGGAAAAGAAGTTGTTTTGTCCTCTAAGCGTCAGATTCCGATGGCGTTAATTTTGAAAGCAATGGGTGTTTTGATTGGCTCGATCGCGACAGTGATTACCGCAACAGTTTTGATTGCTACAACCGATCCTGAGCTTAATTTCATCAATATCTTGTTTGAAGTTGTTTCCGCTTTTGCAACGGTCGGATTGACTGCTTTTGGAACAGGAAATTTATCCGTCGCAGGTCAACTCTTAATCGTCGTGGTCATGTACATCGGACGGGTGGGGATTCTGATGTTAATGAGCGCACTTTTAGGCGACCCGAAACCGAGTTTTGTGAATTATCCTGAAGAAAATTTACTCGTTGGATAACATTTTCAAACTATCATGAACGATCGAGACATTTAAGAGGCACAACAGATCGTGAATTTATCTTCGTTGGGATTCTTTCACAGTTTACGATCAGACCACAAAAATCGGCAGTTTGCGGTGATCGGCTTAGGTCGATTCGGTCGCGCAGTCTGCTCCAGTATGCACAATTCCGGTTACGAGGTTCTAGCTGTCGATTCAGATAGGAATAAGGTCGATCAAGCCTTGAACGATCGGATTGCGACTCACGCCCGTCAAATCGATTCGACGCAACCTGCTGCACTACGAGAAGCGGGAATATTCGAGCAAGATACGGTAATTGTCGCGATCGGGAATTACGTTCAAGAAAGTATCATCACCACCATGAATGTAAAAGAAGGCGGTGTGCGGCATGTCGTCGCCAAAGCTTCGTCAGAGATCCATGAAAAACTGCTCAAAAAAGTCGGTGCAGATCATGTTGTTTTCCCAGAACATGAGATGGGCTGCACATTGGCTCGATCACTAACAAAACCTGGAATTCTAGAACGCTTCGATCTCGATCCAGAAAACAGCATCGTCGAGATGATTGCTCCCGAAAGTTTCCACGGGAAAACGATCACAGAACTCAGATTGCGATCGCACTATGGATTAAATCTACTTGCCTTCAGCCACAACGGTAAGTTCGTGATTAATCCTGATCCAAATACGTATCTAAGGAAAGGAACCGCGATCGTGGTAATTGGTGCAAATCGAGATATCGATCGACTACCAATTTAGGAGAAAAGCGATCGTGCTGCGGAGTGCGATCGCTTTTCTCCCTAAACCCGCGCTAGTGTGACTCGCTCCGTTTGATCTTGATACTTGCCGCGTCGATCGTCGTAACTCACTGCACAAGGCGCACCTTCGAGGAACAACAACTGCACAATCCCTTCATTGGCATAAATCCGACAGTCTGCGCTCGACGAATTCGAGAACTCAAGCGTCAAATGTCCCCGCCAACCTGCTTCGGCTGGAGTCAAATTCGCGATCAACCCGATCCGCGCATAGGTCGATTTCCCGATACAAATCACCGTCACATTGTCTGGAACTTCCAAGCGCTCTAATGCAACTCCCAAGCCATAAGAATGAGCAGGCAAAATGAAAAAGCTGCCGTTGTCATCTTGATGTAACGGGGCAGGTTCTAAGTTTGCATCGCTAAAGTTTTTCGGGTCAACCACTGTTCCAGGAATGTGTTTGAAGATGCGAAACTCAGAAGGAGACAGGCGCAAATCGTAACCATAACTGCTCAACCCATACGAGATCACAGGCAAACCATGAATCCGGCGTACAAGCTGAGGCTCAAATGGCGCAACCATGCCCTGCTGTGCCATCTGCGTAATCCAGGTATCGTTCTTGATCATGATGTTTTGCGTGTTTTAGGGTTGGTGAGTGCGACGAAGTTCCGTAATTTGATCCGCTACATCTAAGATCGCTTCAGGCATATCGGGACCTGTAAGAATCACATCCACATGACGCGGACGCGATCGCAGAAATTCCAACACTTCCACCTCCGGAATCAATCCCCAGTGAATCGCCAAACTCAGTTCGTCCAGCACGACCAGATCGTATCGATTCTGCTCGACCACACGGCGCGTATGTTGCCAGAGAGCCAACAACGATCGAGCTTCTTCTTCACTGATCTCTGGCGTATCAATACAGCGATCGATACTGCACCGAATCCAATCGAGATTTTGGCTCAGTTGCATGGGTCGATCGTATCCTTGACCAATCCCGCCTTTGAGGAACTGCACCACTAAAACGGGTGTTCCTTGTGCCGCAATCCGCATCGCCTGAGCCATCACACCTGTGAAGAAACTGCGGTGGAACGAGGTAAACACCTGCACTAATCCTTCTACGCTGAGATTACGAGAGCGGGGAGCATCAAACACAGGCGTTTCAACTTGCGAAACCATAGGACTGTCTCAGATAGGGCAATTCACTGTTTAGATGTAGCGTCTCTGTTTGAGTCGCTTCACTATGAAACACTAGATGTAGAAAAGCGTCAAGATCATTTTGGCGAATCGCGCTAGATCTTGCCTCTGACTAGCAAATGATTTTTCCCTGAATGCCAATACGATACAAAAGAACTGCTCAAAAGTACAGGTGTTCTGAGGAGAAAATTATTAGAGTTTGTCGATCGTGAAGCATGTATCCTGTTACTACTGAGGCAGTGCAAGAAGTTGGAATAGTAAGCATTGAGCAAATTCGGAAGAAGATCCACGATCGCGCTCGCTATCTTTCTTCTCATACCCAAGACAAAATAAAGACTGCATGATGTGTAAATTCTGCGACGGGCAAACCATCCGTGAACTACCTACACCAACCGCTACGCAGTATGGTGTAGGCTTCCCAATTCATCAGCAATTGCCTCTGCGGTCGTAGACTTGCGCCCATACCGCTTTGGTCTTACATTAGACCTCCTGCACGAATCCTGATCACAGATTTGAACTCCTGAAAAGAGGACTAGATGCCACTCAGGAGACTGATCAAATGTACGATCGCATTCAACACCTGCCACCAAAATCGTTCAAACGCAAGTGCGGAGTGAAGCGTGAAACCTTCGAGAAAATGGTTGAAATTCTCAAACCCAAGCTGATCCGAAAAGGCAAACGAGGCGGACAAGGCAAGTTTGGAGTCGAAGATCAACTCTTGATTGCGATGGAATATTGGCGCGAGTATCGGACTCAGTTCCACATCGGACAAAGTTGGGGGATTCATGAAACGACCGTGGGGCGCATTGTGCGGAAAGTTGAGAACAGTTTGATTCGGTCGGGCGAATTTCGGCTTCCGGGCAAGAAGGCGCTGCACTCGCCTGATGCAGGGTGGAACCTCCTGTTAGTTGATGTCAGCGAAAGTCCGATTGAACGTCCAAAAAAAAACAGCGACCTTACTACAGTGGTAAGCAAAAATGGCACACACTAAAAGCGCAAGTCGTCGTAGACTATTTCAGCGGTCAAATTGTCTGCACCGCATTTGGCAAAGGGCGCAAGCATGATTTCCGCTTGTTCAAGGACTCGCAGTTGCCGACCCAACTTGAGCAACTCTGGGTGGCAGACCGAGGCTATCAAGGCATCGCCAGACTTCATGCTTACAGTTGTACGCCCTACAAAAAATCGCGCAAGCGTCCGCTCTCCAAGCAAGAACGTCAGTTTAATCGACAATTAGCGCAAGTTCGTATCACGGTGGAGCATACCTTTCGCAAGTTGAAGATTTTTCGCATCTTATCGGAGCGCTACCGTAACCGTCGCAGGCGATTTGGGCTACGGTTCAACTTGATCGCAGGCTTGCTGAACTATGAGCTTGCTCATCCAATTTGATTCGTGCAGGAGGTCTATTGCCTCCAAGGGCAGTAGCGCTGGTTCCCAACGCCAAAATCCGCAAGCCTTCATCTCGGATGTTCAATGCCGCATTCACATCTCTATCGTGATGCTTCTGGCAGTGAGGGCAGAGAAAAGAACGGACGGAGAGATCCATCTTTGGCATCGGTAGCAGTGTTGTATTGCACAGATGCGACGATGGGAAGAACCGACCGATTTCAAGGTAGATCTTTCCTTCCTGCTCTGCTTTGTACTTCAGCAGGGTTTGAAACATTCCCCAACCTGCGTCAGAGATTGACTTAGCTAGGTTGTGATTCTTCACCATGTTTTTGACTGCTAGATCTTCTACGACAATCACTTGGTTCTCGTTCACTATCTTGCGGGATAGCTTGTGTAGAAAATCTTCTCTTACTCTGGAAATCTTGCTATGTACTCTTGCCAGTGCAAGCTTGGCTTTACGCCGCTTGTGGGTCTTTTGTCTTTCTTGCGAGAAAGCTTTCTTTGCTTGCGTTTCAAGTTGCGTTCGTGCTTCTTAAGATGTTTCGGGTTGTTGAATTTGGAGCCGTCAGACGTGACCGCAAAATCAATCAATCCCAAATCAATCCCGACCGCTTTGCCCTGACTGATTGACTCAGGCTTTTCAACGCCATCATCGAGCAGCAATGAGGCAAAGTACCGACCATCCGACATTCTCGATACGGTGACAGTTTTTAGTTTCCCAACACAGTCCCGATGGATTTTCGCCTTCACAGTCCCCAGCTTATTCTAGATCATTAAACTCCGATCGATATTTCACAATCCCGCTACAGCCATCCAACGTACCGCTTTCCAACTCCAGCACCATAAATGCCTCATCGGGCACTGTGTACTCACATTTCAATCCCTTCGTCTTAGCGGTAATAAACCTAAAGCGCGAATAGTATTCGGGCGAACCTAGCACAACAACCGCTTTGCAGCCTTGTCGATCGCACTCTTTCAAACCTTGCTGAATAAGTAAACTTCCGATTCCTTGTCGCTGATAGTTAGGAAGAACTGCGACAGGTGCAAGTCCGAGCATGAATAGTGAGCAGTTATCGATCGTCACTGGACTAAAGAAGAGATGTCCAACAATTTGATCCAATGAAACTGCAACGAGAGAAAGTGTTGAAGGAGTGTTGCGTAATCGATCGACTAAATGAGCTTCACTCGATCGACCAAATGCCGCAGTATTAACTCTACGTACAGTTTCGATATCTTCTGGCTTCTCGGCTCGAATTTCCATGACCTTGAGAATTGCGGCGATATCAGGATAGCGCGATCGCAGATTTTCAACTCCGTAGGTATGATTTCACCTCTTCAATATTTCTAGTTTTCCCACCCAGATGAATGACCGCATGGCAGTTAGGACAAACAGGAAGAAGATCAGTAATTGGGTCAACTTCGTACTCTTCCTGAATTTTTGAAAGTGGTTTCAGATGATGTACATGAATAAATCCTTGAGCAACTAATCCGTACTTTTTCTCAAAATTGAATTTACACACTCCACAAATTGCGCCATGATGCTCGATACAGCGTCTACGAGCTTCAGAGTTACGCTCATAAGCATTAAGCATCACTTGATGAACCGAACCTTCGATCAGCTTTTGATTGCTCACAACTTCCTCAGATAGGCGAGAACTAGAGGCAACATTGATGTGAGTTTGAGCAACCTGCAATTCTTCGCGAGTGAAAAGAGAAGACCAACGCGCTTCCAGAACTAAAGCCTCTAAAGATAAATCAAGTCGATCGATTTCTGTCAACTTCTGTAGCCCTTTTGTTGGCTCACTTTCAGGTTTAAGCCAATCTTTCGCGGCTTGTAAACCACCCACTTGCTTTACTTTTTGCAGATAACGATTTGCCCAATAGCCTGTTTCTCGACCGACGCGATCGTAAACGGCGATCATTTCCTCATGCAATTCTGCTTCTAAACTCATAGTGGCGCGGTATGATTTTCAGCCTTAAGATGCCCAGCACTTTTCTCCGCAAGTCCCCCGTTCGGTAAGCCGTACTCTTTCTAAAGTTGCATTCAGCCGCTGACTCCGTTAAATTAGCACTCAGGAGACGAGAGTGCTAACTTAACGCTCCAAAAGCCTGTAGACTGGTAAACGTTGAAAAAATACCAGCAGGCGATCCGGTTGGAACCCCATTCCAGCCGCAAGTATTTGATCGTTTCTTGCTTATCTAGATTGTTGGAGGATTTGTAAATGGCAGCCATCTCTCTTACCGTGTCCACCGTGAAACCGTTGGGCGATCGCGTATTTGTGAAAGTCAGCGAAGCTGAAGAAAAAACCGCAGGCGGCATCATTTTGCCCGACAACGCGAAAGAAAAGCCTCAAGTTGGCGAAATCGTCTCGGTTGGTTCCGGCAAGCTCAACGAAAAAGGCGATCGTCAACCGATGGAAGTTCAAATCGGTAACAAGGTTCTGTACTCGAAGTACGCAGGAACCGATATCAAACTTGGTGGCGACGATTATGTATTGCTGTCTGAAAAAGACATTCTCGCAGTCGTCTCATAGCTCTCTCAACTCTCTGTAAACCTCACAAAGCTTTCAACACACTATGGCTAAGCGCATCATTTACAACGAAAATGCCCGTCGTGCTCTAGAGCGCGGTATGGACATCCTGGCTGAAGCAGTTGCAGTTACTTTGGGTCCGAAAGGTCGCAACGTGGTGCTAGAGAAGAAGTTCGGCGCTCCTCAGATCGTCAATGACGGAGTGACGATCGCAAAAGAAATCGAACTCGAAGACCACGTCGAAAACACAGGCGTTGCTTTGATTCGTCAAGCCGCTTCTAAAACGAATGACGCTGCTGGAGACGGAACCACGACTGCAACCGTTTTGGCACACGCGATCGTCAAAGAAGGAATGCGGAACGTTGCCGCTGGTGCAAACGCGATTCTTCTGAAGCGCGGAATGGACAAAGCGACGAACTTCTTGGTAGAGAAGATTGCGGCTCACGCTCGTCAAGTTGAAGACTCGAAAGCGATCGCACAAGTTGGAACCATTTCGGCTGGAAACGATGAAGAAGTCGGTCAAATGATCGCTTCTGCAATGGATAAAGTCGGCAAAGAGGGCGTAATCTCGCTGGAAGAAGGCAAGTCGATGACGACCGAACTCGAAGTCACCGAAGGGATGCGCTTTGATAAAGGTTACATCTCGCCCTACTTCGCAACCGATACCGAGCGTATGGAAGCGGTTATGGAAGAGCCTTTCATCCTCATTACCGACAAGAAGATCAACTTGGTTCAAGACCTCGTTCCGGTTCTCGAACAAGTCGCTCGTGCAGGTCGTCCGCTGATCATCATTGCAGAAGACATCGAGAAAGAAGCTCTCGCGACCTTGGTTGTGAACCGTCTGCGTGGCGTTCTCAACGTTGCTGCGGTGAAAGCTCCTGGATTTGGCGATCGTCGTAAGGCAATGCTTGAAGACATCGCAGTTCTGACAGGTGGACAGTTGATCACCGAAGATGCAGGTCTGAAGCTCGATACTGCTAAGCTTGATTCATTAGGCAAAGCGCGTCGCGTCACAATCACCAAGGACAGCACGACGATCGTTGCAGAAGGCAATGAAGCGCAGGTGAAGAGCCGCGTTGAGCAAATCCGCCGTCAAATGGATGAAACCGATTCTTCCTATGACAAGGAAAAGCTGCAAGAGCGCTTGGCTAAATTGGCTGGTGGTGTTGCAGTGATCAAAGTCGGTGCTGCAACCGAAACCGAAATGAAGGATCGTAAGCTCCGTCTGGAAGATGCGATCAACGCAACCAAAGCTGCTGTTGAAGAAGGTATCGTTCCGGGTGGTGGCACAACCTTGGCTCACTTAGCTCCCGAACTCGAATCTTGGGCTTCTAGCAATCTCAGCGGTGAAGAACTGATCGGAGCACAAATCGTAGCTCGTGCGTTGACGGCTCCTCTGAAGAGAATTGCTGAAAATGCAGGTCAAAACGGTGCGGTGATTGCTGAGCGCGTGAAAGAGAAAGAATTCAACGTGGGCTACAACGCAGCTACGGGCGAATTCGTTGATATGCTCGAAGCTGGAATCGTTGACCCTGCGAAAGTGACTCGTTCTGCACTTCAGAATGCGGCATCGATCGCAGCAATGGTTCTGACCACCGAGTGTATCGTTGTGGACAAGCCTGAACCGAAAGATGGTGCTGCGGCTGGCGCGGGTGCTGGCGGCGGTATGGGTGACTTCGATTACTAATCTGAGTCTCTAAAATTGAAAGCGCGATCGTTTCCGAAAAGGAGCGATCGCGCTTTTTTAGCGGAAAATTGTACGATCGCTTATCCTGATAACAATAGAAACTCACTGTTGAACTATGCTGAAGTCATTAAAAATTGAAAACTTCCGGGGCTTTAAATCCTTCGAGCTTCAGCAACTTGGCAGAATCAATCTGTTTGTTGGTCTAAATAATAGTGGCAAGACTTCTATCCTAGAAGCAATTCAGCTTCTCTGTGCTGGCACAAACCTCGATCCATTAGTCGAAATCATGATTAATCGAGGTGAATATGACGATAAAGCTGATCTCCGTCAACGCCAGTTTTCTCTTGATATTCATAATATTTTCTACAATCACAACACCAATCTTGGTAATAGTCTTACTCTTTCAGGCTTGTATGATGGAGTGGATGAAAAAATTACTATGAGCTTGCATGAATATGATAATTCCATTGACAATCAACCAGGACTCTTCAATGATGGGCGACTTGTACTAGCGATTGAGCAAATAGATAAACGGCAAGGAGAAGAACGAGAAGCAGAAAATCGGCGCTTTCCACTCTCCTTTGATTTGAAACTTCACACAGATGACATTCTGCATTTAAGAAGAGATTCAAAAATCGTATCAGTTAACAGCCAATTCATTACACCTCTCTCGCTCTCAACAGATAAGATGATTGAGATGTTTGAGGATAACATTGTTTTGACACCGGAAGAAGAAGTCATCAATAAAGCACTGCATAGTATAGATCCTAAGATCGAACGTATTGCTCCTCAAAGCTCTAGGAAAAATGATTATTCTCGCTCTGGTTCACGGGCTGGATTCTTAGTAAAGCTATCAGGAATTAATCAACGAGTGCCAATCGGCAGCATGGGCGATGGAATATGGAGAATGCTCGGACTTGCTCTATCTATTGTTAGTGCAAAGAAAGGTATCTTGTTGGTTGATGAGATCGATGCTGGCTTACATTTCACCACAATGATTGATATGTGGAGGATGCTCTTGATGACAGCTAGAAGACTTAATGTACAAGTTTTCGCCACCACTCACAGCCGAGATTGTTGGGAAAGTTTAGCTGAAGTTGCACGATTGGAAAATTGTGATGAAGACGAAATGATGATTCATCGAATTGAACGGGGACGCAATCGCTCAGTCATATTCAGTGGACGCAAACTGGTTGTTGCGGCTGAACAAGAGATTGAGGTTCGCTAAACGTGGCAAGATCATATTCTCCGAGATGGCTTCTTGTGGAAGGCGAAGAAGATAAGCGAGTGATTCCAGAACTAATTGAAAAAAATGGAATTGAATGGGGAGATAGGCACAATCCGATTGTAAAAATTGAAGCCCTTGGCGGATACGAGCAACTTACAGATCCAAGTGTCATTGAGGCACAAATCGATAAATCTGGATTGCAAATACTTGGAATTGTGATTGATGCAGATGAACAGCCCAACTCTCGTTGGCAAAGTATCAAAAATGCTGTTCGTAAAAGCATTCCAGATATTCCTGATGATCTCCCAGATACTGGATTGATTCATCAAACACAAAATTCTATTGATGTTCCAATCAAATTCGGCATTTGGATGATGCCCGATAATCGATTACAGGGAATGCTTGAAACTTTTCTCGCTAATTTGATCGAAACTGAGCAGCAAGAACTTTGGCAATACGCTCAAGAAGCAGCAGGCATCGCAAGAACTAAAGCTGCTCCTTTCAAACAAATGCACACAGATAAAGCCAATCTCTATACTTGGCTTGCTTGGCAAGCTCCACCTGGAAGACAACTTCATCAAGCAATCCAAGAACGAATTTTGAAACCAGAGCATCCAACGGCTCAGGCATTTGTCACCTGGTTTAAAGATTTGTATAACGTCTGATCGCAGCAATGGTTCTGACTATCGTTGTGGACAAGCCTGAACCGAAAGACGGTGCTGTTGCTGGCGCGGGTGCTGGCGATGGTATGGGCGACTTCGATTACTAATCTGAGTTTCTAAAAAGTGAAAGCGCGATCGTTTCTGAAAAGGAGCGATCGCATTTTTTAAGGAATTCGCTGAAATTATTGCTTATTCACATTTTGATAGTGCAAAAATCAACTAATTTTTAACTAAAATCAGATTCAAGATACTGAATTTTCTTAAAGGACTCGATTAGCGTTCTTCCGACTTTTTACATACAATGGCAAAGCGAAAATCAATTTCAACAAAGGTTTGGAGACCCCTCCTAGCACAATCGGGGAATCGTTGTGCATTTCCTGGGTGCAAGCATCCAATCATTGATGAAAAACACAACTTAGTGGCTCAACTATGTCATATTGAAGCTGTCTCACCTGAGGGGCAAAGATATAATTCCAAGCAAACTGACGAGGAACGAAATGGATATGACAATTTACTATTTTTGTGCCATCGACATCATGTCGAAACCGACAATATTGATGAATATCCTGTACAGCGTTTAAAGGATATTAAATATCAGCATGAATCACAGTTTGCAGAGAACCCTTTCGAGGTTGATTTAAGTATTGCCTATCTTCTTAAGAAAGAAATGGAAGCTTACTGGAATGAGGTTGAAGACGTTCATAGCAACCACCCTGTATTTGATGAACTTAAAATATCAGTAGATTCCAAAGCTTTATTTAAGCAATTGTTTACAGATGCCCGCGAGTTGTTGTGCGGCATAGACGAGATGTGCGGATTGATGAACGCGAATGACCGCGAAAGAGGAGAGGTTTATAATTGGGAACTGTATACTTACGGTTCGCTCATTTTCAGGGAGGGTCGTCAGATTGCGGACCTAAGCGGGTATAAATCTCCGTCGGGAAGTTCATCAACTGTAGAATTCGTTGCTGTAAGGGATTCAGAGTCGTGAGATCCAC
>NZ_JBNXVP010000038.1:0-62673 GCF_050565645.1 Leptolyngbya sp. AN10 | reverse complement strand
TAGAGTTTCTCAATATTCATTTTAGTCTCAAATCAATCTCATTCTTGATCCCGATCTTGGTCTAAAACTTGATCTCGATGCTGGACTACGTAATCGTCATTTGGTCAATATGATTGTCGCCCAACAAGTAATCTCACGATTACTTTAGCGTCAGGCGCAGTTCAGTCTGTGGCTCAACTTCTCCCTCCGGTTGAGCAAGCTTATCTGTTTCCAAACGTGGTAATTCTAGACGATATCTCCTGCCATCTCGCCACTGCGACCTTGCCCGGAGTACAAGAGTCTTAGGCAGTTCTGAGCAGTCAACCGCCGTCATTGCAGACTTTTGAACGCTACGGCAGACGCTTTGGCGGCATCGAACCCCATATCAAGGATTACAAGTCCGCTGCCTTTGATATCCTCCCGTCGCATCTACGCGATACAACTGCCCTCACCAGCCTTTTTATGCTCCTCGATATTGCCACCCTGATTGCTTTGATCTTAGGCTCCCTACTCGTGCGTTGCGGTCTGCGTCGAACCTTGGATACCCATCCAGACCGAGGCTTGAGTTTTCTGCAATTGGGATTGCGCCATCTCAAACAACTCCGGCATCTGGGGCAATCCCTGCCACGCTTGGAGCCATTACCCCGTCGCAGTCCACCACCAGCTTGTGCTTCTGCCAGTAAGCGCGATCGTTTAAACGATCGGATTCAATTCTCTAAAGTCACCACGTTCTCATCTTGAGACTGTAAAAAGTTTTCTACATCACCAAGGACCAACTACTTTGAGCATCATACGACCCGTGGAGCGGTTGAAGGAATTAACAACAAGCTCAAGTTGATTAAGCGGTCTGGCTATGGATTCAGAAACTTTGCCAATTTTGAGTTGCGCTGTCTCATTTGCTGGCACTTAGATTTTACGTCTGCATAACTCAAGCGATAGACCCGAAATTCTTCGGTTGCCTGTTGTGCCTCCTTGGCACTGCCACTTTACATTTCTGCGGGAGTGGAAACGCGATCGCTCCTAAATCTAGCCAAACCATTACTGTTAAACAAATAGAACAATACTTACGTTGCGTTCTATAGCTCTTTTTTTAAGAAAAAGCGATTATAACCTTGCGGAAAGTCTGGGAGTTCACCAGAAATCACATATCCACGTTTCTGGTAAAACTCTGGGCTTGAAAAATTTAGCCAACTTTCACTTGTCAACCAGTGGAGCGTTCGGAGTCTTCTTAATGCACTCGTTGCGTCTCTCGTGGCGATACTCAAGAGTTTGTCAGTCGCTCAGACTGTCCTTCTCTGTGTTTGCCTGCCTTCAAATTCTACATTTTGAACAAATTTTTCTCTCGTTGGTGTAACCTGTGAAAATTTTGGGAAGCATTATAGAGCAATTACAAAGTCGAACTGTTTGAGAATCTGAATTAGTCAAGTAGACCCCTTGAACATTAATCGATCGCTTACCTCGATTGTGCAATTTGGCTAAGAACACTTAGCCAAATCGCCTGAGACTCCCTAGCCAAACTTTATCCATGAACGCTTTCCGAACTTGCCCCGCTGGAAATCTGGTAGAAATTACTTCTCTGAGAAACTCCCCCCTCCGTCCATTCATCAGAGTCTTAGCCGTTGCGATCGCCCTCAGCTTAATAAGTTGCCACAAGACACCTCCGACTCAGACAACTCCACCGACAACACCCGTGTCTCTTCGGTTTAGCGTACAACCGACTCAGAATCGAGCCGAGCAAGAACGCATGGTTGCTCCCTTAGAAGATCACTTAGAAAAAGTGCTCGGTCAGCCCATCGAGTTTCTGATTGCAAAAGACTATAAGGAAGGCGTTGACATGCTCGTTGATGGACGAGCTAATGCTGCCTATATCGGCACAACGTCCTACTTTGAGGCGCTGGAGCGGGGAGCGAAAGTTAAACCCCTTGTCGCACCGATCGAACGGCATACAACTCGCCCGTGGTACCGCGCTTGTATTGTCGTTCCCGCTAACAGTCCCATTAAAACATTGACAGATCTCAAAGGTAAGCGCGTTGCCTTCGTGAGTCGCTCCTCTACGTCAGGCTACCTGATGCCACTCGCCGCACTCAGAAAATTAGGCATTGAACCCGAACAAGATTTTGCGGCTACCCTCTTTGGGGGCACTCATGAGCAGACCCAAACCCTATTAAGCACCCAAGCAGACGCGATCGCTACGAATTTAGCATCTTACACACACTGGAAAAAGCAAAACAAATCTGCCGCTCGAAACTCTAGAGTGATTTGGCAGTCTGAGCCGTTTCCCCACTCTCCAGTCTTGGTTTCTGAAACGCTGCCCCCTGAGCTGATCGATCAGCTCAAAGCAGCTTTTCTCACGACTCCTGAAGGGATTCAAGACATCATGGGGGCTGAAACTTCTGGGTACACGCTGGTTGAACCAGAAGACTATGAGGCTGTTCAGAATTTGCGTCAACACCTCAACCTATCAGCGGAGCCGTAACCCATGAAAATTTCAACGAAGTTCGTGGGCATTTCAGCAACTCTGATCGGCGCGATCGCAATTCTTTCTGGAGGCAGTAACCTCTGGCGCAACGAAATCGAATCCGATGCCCTTAACAAATACACCCAAGCAAAACGCCGAATCGAGCTGACCGCTCTTGTGAAAGATCAGCTTTCCAATGAGATTTTGGTAATCAAAGATCACCTCCTATTTCGCAATTTCACCTTGGAGAAAGAGAAGGAAGAAGACGCTGATTTGGATGTCCTGCTTGAAGAACTCAAAGCCCTCTCTCCATCACCAGAGATCCAAGCAATCTATCAACGATCAGAACTGTTTGAGCGACTTGAAGAAAATTTGATCGAGTCGATTGCTCAGGACACTACTCAAGCTAACGGCGTTAGCATCAAAGACCTCCAGCATGATTTCAGAGCAATCAATGGATTTCAGCGCGATATCAGCTTTTTCTTAGAACGGTTAGAGCGGCAGGGTCAACAGCAATCCGATCAAGCTCAACAGGAGCTAGAGCAGATCCGCATTATCACAGCGACTTTTTCCTATGTTGAGATTGCACTGCTAATTTTGATGGTCTTTGGCATCTTTTGGCGTGTCCTCCGCCCTACAATTTACTCCCTCCAGCACCTTCAGCAAGGAGCCGCAGAAATCGGCGCAGGCAACTTATCTCATCGACTCACCATCCGCAGCAACGATGAAATCGAAGAGGTTGCCCAAGCCTTCAACCAAATGGCTGACAACCTCAATCAGTCTCAAACCCTCCTACAGCAAAACCTGACTGAACTCCAACTCGCCAAAGAAGCTGCCGAAGTTGCTAACTGTACGAAGAGCGAATTTCTCGCGAACATGAATCACGAACTTCGTACGCCTCTAAATGGGATTCTTGGCTATGCCCAAATTCTTCAACGCGATCCGGCAACAACCCACAAGCAATCTCAGGGCTTGAGCGTGATTTATCAATGTGGCTCTCACCTGCTGACTCTGATTAACGACATCCTTGATCTGTCCAAGCTCGAAGCTCAAAAGATGGATCTCTACCCTCAAGATTTCCACCTTGCTAACTTCCTGCGTACAACTGTAGATATCTGCCGGATCAAAGCAGAGCAAAAAGGGGTGACCTTTGATTATCAACCGGATGAGAATTTACCCATTGCGCTCTATGCAGACGACAAACGTCTGCGTCAGGTCTTACTTAACTTACTGAGCAACGCTGTTAAATTTACTGACTTTGGCAAAGTAACTTTCTCGATCGCAGTTTTACCCATCATGCCTCAAGCCTCGATCGAGCATCGAGACTCTAAGACTCATCGATTGCGGTTCCAAGTCCAAGACTCTGGTATTGGCATCGCTCCCGAAAAGTTAGAGTCGATCTTTTTGCCGTTTGAACAAGCAGGAAAGCGCGATCGCAATCATGAAGGCACAGGCTTAGGTTTAGCAATTAGCCAGCAAATTGTTCAAATGATGGGCAGTACGATTCAGGTCAGCAGTACGCTGGGTCAGGGGAGTTGTTTTTGGTTTGAGGTACATCTGCCTGCGGCGAATGATTGGCTGAGTCAACCGATGATTCAGCAGACGGTTACGGGCTACCAAGGTAAACAGCGTAAAATTCTCGTAGTAGACGATCGCACTGAAAATCGTGCCGTCTTGACTGAGATGCTAGAACCTTTAGGATTCAAAGTGACAACTGCTACCAATGGACAAATTGGCTTCAATACAGCAATTCAGATGCGACCAGATCTGATCATTACGGATGTGATCATGTCTGAACTGACTGGACTCGAAATGATCCGTCGCCTGCGTCAATTGCCCGATTTTGTGAATCTACCGATCATTGTTTCCGCTGCTAGTTTGGCTGAAGTCGATCGACAGTCTGCAATCAAGGCGGGGTGCAATAGCTTTTTTCCAAAACCGATTGACTTCACCGGATTGATCAGCGAGTTGCAGCAGCACTTATCTTTGCAATGGATATATGCTGCTGTAGAAGAGCAAACACAGCCAGTTCAGCCTGAAGACGCTCAGTGGGCTGTGCCACCTGTGACTGACTTGATCCCGTTGTATCAATTTGCTCAAAGCGGACTCATGGCAGAAATTGAGAAAGAAGCCGATCGCATCAAGCAACTCGATCCGCAATACGGACTCTTTGCAAACAAGCTTCTAGAACTGTGTCACACCTTTGATGATGAAGCCATTTTGGATTTACTTGCCCCCTACATCTAAGCGGCTCATGATTGCCACGCTTTGCTGACTTTTAATTCACGCTCTGATCGTAGAAGGAATCTGTACTCATGTCGATTGTTAAACATCCAACTGGAAAAATATTAGTCGTAGATGATAATCCAACAAATATTCAAGTTTTGTTTGGTGTACTCAACGAGATTGGCTATCAAGTCGCGATCGCGAAAAGCGGTAAAGCTGCCCTTCAACGCATCCACATCTTTCACCCCGACATCATTTTACTAGATGTGATGATGCCAGGGCTTGACGGCTTTGAAACTTGCCAACGTATCAAAGCTGATCCTGTAACCTGTGAGATTCCGATCATTTTCATGACTGCACTCTCAGACACTGTGGATAAAGTAAAAGGACTCAGTTTAGGTGCAGTAGACTACATCACCAAACCCATTCAGCACGAAGAAGTTCTTGCCCGCGTTCAAATCCATCTGCGACTTAGCCAAACCCAAAAATCATTAGAACAGCGTACAGCAGAGCTTTCCCAAACTGTAGAGCAGTTACAGCAGGCTCAATACCAGCTTGTGCAGAATGAAAAATTATCAGCATTGGGTCAGTTAGCGGCAGGTTTAGCCCATGAACTGAACAATCCCATTAATTTCATTGCAGCAAACCTAAAACCTGCTCAAACTTATATTCAAGATTTAGTCACCCTGCTCGATTGCTATGGCAAGCATTATCCTGAACCTCATGCTGAAATCGAGGAATTACTCGAAGAGCTTGAAATTGATTATGTGAAAGAGGATTTATCGAAACTGATGGGTTCGATGAAGCTTGGGAGCGATCGCATCTATGATCTAGCTCTATCGTTACGGAATTTTGCTCGCCTGGATGACGCTGTTACTACAATTGATATCCACGAGGGTCTTGAAAGTACCCTACTGATTTTGCAACATCGCCTGAAAATGAGCCTTCATTGTTCAGCGATCGAAATTGTGCGGGACTATGGGCAACTCCATCCAGTAGAATGCTATCCCAGCCAGCTTAACCAGGTTTTTATGAATCTACTGAGCAACGCGATCGATGCTCTAGAAGAAAATAGTACAACTAACTCAAATCCGACTATCACGATCCGCACATTCATGAGCGCTCCGAATTGGGTCACAATTGCGATCGCAGATAATGGTGCAGGTATTCCCGAAGCCATTCGTCTGAAGCTGTTTGAGTCTTTCTTTACGACAAAGTCGATCGGTAAAGGGACAGGACTCGGACTCTCCATTAGTCATCAAATTATCACCGAAAAGCATCACGGCAAAATCGATTGCTATTCAACGCCGGGGAAAGGGGCGGAATTTGTCGTTCAGATTCCGGTTAGACGCGAGATCATCGCTTGATCCAACAGCGTAAGCTCTGTCAATCAATGTCAATCAATAAAGTGTGAGAAAAAAAGTATGTTGAATCGATGTGCCGCATTGGTTAGGTTTAGTCTTGCGATCGCGCTTAATCTTACTCCCCTTCCTGTCCAAGCTTCACCTATGGCGCAGGTGACTTCTGTTTCGCAGCTTTCAGATGTGCAACCAACCGACTGGGCATTTCAAGCATTGCAATCGCTTGTCGATCGCTATAGCTGCATTGCAGGCTATTCTGACAAAACCTTTCGTGGAAATCGTGCCCTGACTCGCTATGAGTTTGCAGCAGGATTAAATGCTTGTCTCGATCGCGTCAATGAACTGATCGCAGCAGCAACAACAGATCTCGTCAAAAAAGAAGATTTAGCAACACTACAAAAGCTCCAAGAAGAGTTCACAGTAGAACTTGTAACCCTACGGGGTCGAGTCGATGCGCTAGAAGCTCAGACTATCACGCTCGAAAAGCAGCAGTTTTCGACAACAACCAAGCTGCATGGGGAATCTGTGATTGCATTGACAAGTGCTTTTGCAGGGGATGATATCAACGGACGAAGGGTGGATCGTAATCCCACACTGTCCCATCGCACTCGGTTGAGCTTTGATACGAGTTTTACCGGAAAAGATTTACTCAGAACGCGCCTACAAGCCTCAAACGGCATCGCCATTTCTAACTTGACGGGCACGCCAGAGGGTGAACTATCTTTTGCACCTGGCTTTCAGGAACAAGAGGAGAGCGAAGTCGAATTGAATATGCTGTCTTACCAGTTTCCCATTGGTGAAAAGACAACTGTACTAATTTTAGCGAATGATGGAGAATCAGAAGAATTCGCGGAGTCGATCAATCCATTCTTTGATGGTGATGGCAGTAGTGGTTCGATCTCTCAGTTTGGTACACGCAACCCGATCTACTACTTGCTAGAAGGGACAGGTATCGGGGTCGTGCACGAATTCAATGACGTTTTAGAGTTCAGCGTTGGTTATCTCGCAAGCAATGCAGGTCGTCCAACTGCTAAGAATGGATTGTTTGATGGAGCATACGGCGCGATCGCACAACTGACGATCGAACCTTCTGAAAATCTTGCATTCGGATTAACTTACGTTCATGCTTACAATACCGACTACACGACCGAAGGTAGCGCAGGTAGTCTGAACGCAAATTTATTCACCGCAACGGGTAGAGCTGTTGTAACAAACTCCTTTGGCTTGCAAGCCTCCTTTAGACCCAGCCCAAACTTTATTATTAATGGTTGGGTTGGCTATACAGGAGCGAGAGTGTTGAACTTGGGAGATGCTGCGATCTGGAATTGGGCAGTTACACTCGGCTTCCCTGATTTGGGTAAGAAGGGTAATTTTGCGGGATTGGTGGTCGGAATGGAACCGAAGCTGACGCAACTCGATCGCGCCGTTACAAATATAGGCTTAAGCAGCGATTGCTTTACAGGTGCGCTTTGCGCTAATCGCGATACTTCGCTTCATCTCGAAATCTTTTATCAACATCGGGTGAGTGATCATCTCGCGATTACACCTGGAATTATTTGGCTGACTGCACCGAATCACAATCAGCAAAATCGAGATTTGGTGATCGGCACGATTCGGACAACGTTCACTTTCTGAAGCAATTGGGGCGGAGTGGTGACAAATTACCCTGAATATCTTGTGCTTTGTTCCAGTCTGCTAGCTCTGATCCAAGAAAGACTGCACAACTTGTAGTAAATCATTAAAGCGAAATGGCTTCGTAATGAACTCGTTTGCCCCTGCTTGCAAGGCTGCTTTTTTCTCTCGCTCATCGGTTTGTGCAGTTATAACGATAATCGGAAACTGTTCGCCACTGCGGCGAAGTTCTTGTAGAACAGTCAACCCATCGACCAACGGAAGACCAAGATCAAGCAAGAGTAAATCTATTTTCTGCGATCGCGCAATCTCTACTACTTGTTCTCCATCTGCCGCAATCGCAGTCATAAACCCTTTTTTTCTAAGCCCTTTCTCAATAAATGAAGCGAGGCGTGCTTCATCTTCAGCGATTAAAATCTGGCACATTTGCGAATCTACAGCAGCGGTAAACACTTTGATCTTAAGACGAGAGACGACTTCTTAGAGTTAAGAAACTTCTAGGGGATAGTTCAGCAATCTTGAAGTATCAATTGTTTTCTGAGCAAAGATAGCATCGACACTGTAGATGAGAAATTGATGAATTTAAGATGAGAATTTTCTTAGATTTTGAGGCGATATCCCATGCCGCGAACTGTTTCAAATAGCGTATTGCCCAGTTTTTTTCGTAGATAGCCAACATATACATCGACGACATTTGAGCCTGGATCGTAGTCATAGCCCCAAACTCGATCGAGCAATTGCTGGCGGCTTAAAATTTGTCCTGGATGCCGAAAGAAAGTTTCTGCCAAGGTAAATTCACGCGCAGGTAGCTCGATCGTTTTTCCTGCTACTTTCACTTTGCGAGTTCGTAGATCCAGCACCACATCACCCGCTGTTAGAATCAGTTCTTCTTGAGTTGCAGCAGTTGATTGTCCTCGCAGTCTCAGCTTCACTCTGGCAATCAATTCTTCAAACCGAAAAGGCTTCGTCATATAGTCGTCCGCGCCACCTTCAAGACCCGCTACTTTATCTTGAATATCATCACGCGCTGTCAGAATGACGATCGGGATTTGAGATCCTTGCCCCCGGATTTCTTCTAAAACTTCTAGCCCGTCTTTTTCAGGCAATCCCAAGTCGAGAATCAATAAATCAAAATCGCTACCCATTGCCAGATTCAAGGTTTCGCTGGCAGTTGTCGCGATCGCAGTGGTGAATCCATTCGCACGTAAGCCTTTTTCGATAAATGCGGCGATTCTTGGTTCATCTTCTGCGATGAGAATTTGCGTCATTGGGGCTGCTCCTGGGGCTGAACGGGAAGAACGATCGAAAAGGTTGCGCCTTGACCGGGCTGGCTGCGGACGTGAACTTCGCCGCCGTGTGCCTCTGCAATCGATTGAACGATCGACAATCCAAGTCCGGCTCCTTCTGATCGCCGCCGACTGTTCGCAGCACGAGCAAATCGATCAAAAATTCGGCGCTGATCCGTCACAGCAATGCCTTCTCCGGTATCTCGCACCCAGAAGTGAAGCTTTCCTTTACTAATTGCCGAGCCAATGGCAATCGTGTCATGAACCTGCGTGAACTGGGTGGCGTTTTGTGCCAGATTCATCACTGCCTGAGTGATACGCTGTCGATCGAGTAAGATATCTCCTTTCGCGGTTCCTTCTACCGTCCAATTGCGGTCTGCGAGTGCCTGAACTTTAGTAAAAATCTCTTCTGTAAGCTGATGCACTTCAACTTGTTCTAGCTGTAAAAAATCGGGGCGCTCCGACTTTGCTAATAGAATTAAATCATCGACAAATCGCGTCATTCGATCGAGTTCATCCATGACGATCGTGAGAACTTCTTGCTGTTCTTCTGGATCATCGCCCATCAGTTCTAAATGTCCCTGGATGATTGTGATCGGGGTGCGAAGTTCGTGTCCGGCATCGTTGATAAAGTTCCGCTGACTGACAAAAGCAGCTTGCAGCCGATCCATCATTTCGTTGAAGGAATGCCCTAAATCTGCGACTTGTCCAGTGCCTTGAATGGTCAGCCGCTGACTGAGATCAGATTCATTGATCAATCGCGTTGCATGACTTAGCGATCGCAGTGGCAATAGTACTCGTCCTGATGCAAACCACGCTAAAACTAATGCAATCAACAGCGCAACAGCAATCACTTTGATGATCACACTGACGGCTTCGATCGCTTCCGCTTGTTCTCCTCCAGTAGTATGCGCGACAACTAAGACACCGAGCGTTTGATCTCGAACTTTAACAGGTTCAACAATGTAAAGAACATCTCCTAATTCTCGATCGTTGGTGAGGTGCTTATCTTCCTCAGCTTTTGTTTGTTTTGCCCAACGTTGCACTAAAGCAGAATCACGCTTAAGAATGTCCGGTCTTGCCCTGGGACTGGATTTGTGAAACTGTCCATCTACAAACGTCATGATATAGATATCGTCTTCCGGAATTTGCCGTGATAGATAAGCATCAAAGAAATTAGCAAGTTCTTCTTTAGAATAGGGTTTTTGAAACGATTGGGCTTGCTGGGTTGATGGTTCATCTAATTCGACATTTTCTTCGTCGATTAATTCTCCATTTAGCAGACTTTTGAAGGTATCAATTTTCTCCATTGAATCATCGCGAACTCGTCGATCGACTTGACTAGACAGTAGATAACGAAACGCAGGAATTGATGCGAGAAAGATAAATAGCAGAATCACAACATACCAAAATAAGATGCGTGTTCTGGCTGCCCAGAAAAATCCTAGTTTTGTAGGTTGTTCTGTAATCGGCGCTTCGACACCTACGACATGATTCGCGGGTGGCTTTGTCGATTCAGATGTAGAAGAACCGTTCAGCTTCATAGATGTACAGAATTTTATCTATCTAGAAGTTTAAGTGATCTCAATCTTTTTGGCAGAAAGACAACGTGCTTTTAACGTCGATCGCTAGTCAAATCTAACGGAATGACGATCGTGAACTTTGATCCTTTTCTCAATTGGCTGTGGAGTGTAATTTGTCCGTGATGTGCTTCTACGATCGCTCGAACGATTGACAATCCAAGTCCGGCTCCTTCTGATCGACGGCGACTATTAGCGGCGCGTGCAAATCGATCGAAGATACGGTTTTGATCCGTCAAAGAAATTCCTTCTCCAGTGTCCCGCACCCAGAGATGCAGCTTGCCCGAACGAATTGCAGAACCAAGCGCGATCGTCTGAGTTGCATCGGTGTACTGTGTTGCATTTTGAGCAAGATTCATCATGGCTTGAGTGATGCGCTGACGATCTAAAACGACTTGTCCGCGCCCTACAGGATCTAAGATCCAGTGTCGATCGGCTAAGGCACAAGCTTTTGCGAATAGCTCATGTGTGAGTGTTTCAATGTTAACCAGTTCAAGCTGGAGAAAATCAGAACGTTCTGACTTTGCAAGCAGAATCAGATCATCAACAAATCGATTCATACGATCGAGTTCGTCCATCACAATGTTGAGGGTTTCTTGTTGTTCATCAGGATCATTGTCCATCAGTTCAAGATGTCCTCGAATGATCGTCAGTGGCGTTCTTAGTTCGTGTCCCGCATCATTGATAAAATTTCGCTGACTGATAAAAGCACTTTGCAAACGATCCATCATGTCATTAAAGGTACTTGCTAAGTCCGCAATTTCCCCTTTTCCTCGGAGCGGAATACGCTGTGTAAGGTCAGATTCACTAATCGATCGAGCAGTAGAAGACAACAATCGCAAGGGTGCAAGCACTTGACCCGATGCGAACCAACCGAGAACCAATGCCACAACGAGAACGCCGCCTGTCACCTGTACAACAACATCAACCGCTTCTAGAACTTCCATCTGTTCTCCTGCGGTCGTATGCGCCATCACAAACACCCCGATCGTTTGTCCTTGAAGTTGGACGGGTTTTGCAATGTAGACTAACTTTCCGAGTTCTGGATCGTCGATCGATTCTTCGCCTTGTTTAGAAGTTGAAAGCTTTGCCCATCGATTCATTAATGCAGTATTTTGCTTGAAAACTTCCGGTCTGGCTCTGGGGCTAGAACGATAGAACTTTCCTTCGATGAATGTAATGAGAAAAACATCATCTTCTGGGACTTGGCGAGAGAGATAAGCATCAAAAAATTCTGCTAATTCTTGTACCGAATCAGGAGGCTGTAACCGTTGATCCTGACGCTCAGACCAGTGAGAGCCTTCGAGAGAATCATTGATCTGTCCCTGAAGTAGAGCCGTGAATGTGTCTGCTTTCTCAGTCATATCGCGCCGAACCCGTTCATCAACGCGACGCATCAACATCGATCGAAAAGCAGGAATTACGGCAACAAAGATTAAGACCAGCAGCAAGCTGTAATAGAGCAAAATCCGGTTACGGGCTGCCCAGAATATCCCCTTGCGATGGATCGTAGCTTCGCCGTTCTCTTGGCAGTGTTCATCGTTTCCTTGCATGATTAACCATTGATAGGCTTAGTCTTGTTCGCGATCGTAGATCCGAATTCGCCCAAATCCCAAAAATTGACCCGCAGGCTGTGTTCCAGTTGGAAATGCAGTCACTCCATAAAGATAGGTGCCGCCTGCGTTGGGGTTGCGAACGGGATAGATTCTTACAGTCACAGTGCTACCAGGTTGAACAGGCGGATCAAAGGTGACGGAGACGAGTTGAGTTTGAGTATCAATTTTCACATCTTTGAGTGAAAGTTTCTTGCCTGGTTTTTTGCGTTTTCCCTCAAAGGCTTCCGTTCGTGATGTATTGAAAAAAGGACGACCCGGACTCGCTTGAAGTTGAATTTTGAGCTTTTGTAAGGGTTCGCCTGCATCGTCTGGAAGTTGCACCGTGAAGTAGTAAGTTGCACCCCAAATGTAGGTTCCGTTTTGACTGGTGGTTGATCCAATCAAGCGGGGCGGCTTCTCGAAGTAGGTTTTTCCGTCTGCAAGTTCGATCGCAGAAGTGGCAATGACCCACAATCCAGAACTGAGAACTGCGATCGCAGCTATTTTTAATATATGTTGAATCATAGTTAAAAGTTGAATGTCGTTCTGATAGTTCCGATAAAGATGTCATTGTTGCTGTCGCGATGTTCAGGATTTGTAATCAGAACGATTCCCGGTGTGATGCTGATAAAGTCATTCACTCGATAGCGGTAGAATGCTTCAAAATGTAGTGATGTGTCTCTATCTCTGAAGGTTTGCCCTCCTGGTGAAAAATCATTGCGGGTCAGCTTCGGCGGTTGACCAATAACCAATCCGCCAAGGCTTCCTTCTTTGAATAAATCAGGAAATGCGATCGTGACTGCCCAATTAAAGATACTGGCGCTTGGATCGCCTTCTAGATCGGTTGCTCTTGCACGAGTCAATCCCGCCCAACCTGAAATCGACAATCTACGATTCAGTGCGATCGCGGCTTGAATCCCGAACGAATCTGCAATCACAGCATCACTTTCATCATCGAATGGATCATTGGCAAGTTCGCTTCCGGTTGCTGTATCAATGCTATTGAAGGAGCGAACATACGTCAGTCCTAGCCCGAATGTTTTACTAAACTCTAAAGATAATTGTGCGATCGCGCTATAAGATGATTTGCCAAAGCCTTCATTGGGATCATCGACATCTGAGCCTAAATAACCAATCGTTAAAGCAATATCATCAGTGAACTCATACTCTAATCCGATGCCGCTCCCGCCTCCCAATCGATAGATTGGATTACGCTGACCAAACCGAGAAACAGAGCCTTCTGCGCTTCCTGAAATAAAAGGATTGAATGTATTCGCAAAATCATTTAAGCTACCTCCGATCGCTGAAACATAAAGCGTTGTATCTTTCCCGATCGGTGCTTGATACTCTAAGCGACTCACCTCGATCGCGCCTTCACTGTCAGCTTGATAAGAAAGCCGCGCCATATCTGTTCCTGCTGCACGATCTGTTCTAGCAATGTTGCCAGATTGTAAGCGAGTTCTAAGTCGATCTTTACCAAAAAAGCTAGTATCAAAATTCAATCGAACCCGATTCCCAACAGTTAAGCCGCTATCCGTTGAATCTCCGCTACCATCTGCTTTATCTGCGCGACCCACGCCCGTTACAGTAAACAGCACTTCGCCGCTGAACTTCGTTGTTTCCGAAAATGAACTCGACGATCGCGGTTCGGACTCTAGCAAAGTAAGCTGGTTTTTTACGATCGAAAGTTCTTGAGCGAATTCTACCTGTAGCTTTTTGAGAACTGCTAAATCTTGCTGAGTAACATATTGTTCAGGCAAAGTTTTCAAGATCTGATCCATCCGATTCATTGCGCTGTTTAATCCTGCTGCAAACTCATAGCGACTCATCGATCGATGACCGCGAAAGGTTCGCTCTGGGTAGCCTGCAACAATGCCATAGCGTTCTACGATCGATTGCAAGGCTTGGTATGCCCAATCGTTTGGACTCACATCAGATAGTTCAGAAACATTGGTGACTTGGCTCATCGGGTGAGAGAAAGAATCTGGCTCCAGTGAATCAGGAAGCTTTTGTGCGATCGCGATCTGAGCAGGCAGAAACAGAAAAGTACTGGCAATGAGCGCAGCCCGAAAAAGGTTAGGCATAACTAAATTCTTCGTCTCATACTGCTGTAGAAATTGATGTTCTATGCCAGTACTTTATTGCCCAAGCGTTGGCAAGTCCTCGACGGTGAATAGTACTCGCGATACCATTGCACGAACCGGAACAGTCCTTCTTCTAGTGAAGTTTCGGGCTTAAAGCCTACGTCCTGCATCAAATCATCAACATCTGCATACGTTGTAAGAACATCTCCAGGCTGCATCGGTAAGAATTTTTTGATTGCAGAGCGATCGAGTAATTGCTCAAGTACTTCGATAAAGTGCATCAATTCTACCGGATTATTATTGCCGATGTTGTAGAGTTTGTAAGCTGCATCGCTGTTTAATCTTGAATCAGCATTAGTCGTCGGAATGCGAGACATCACTCGAACAACACCTTCGATAATGTCATCAATGAAAGTGAAATCCCGCTGCATTTTGCCGAAGTTATAAACCTCGATCGGGGTTCCTTCTACGATCGCTTTAACAAATTTGAAATATGCCATGTCCGGTCTGCCCCAAGCTCCGTAAACTGTGAAAAAGCGCAGTCCAGTTGTCGGAATACCATAGAGATGGCTGTAAGAATGAGCTAGTAATTCGTTTGATTTTTTGGTTGCAGCATAGAGCGAAATCGGATGATCAACACTATCACTAATTGAGAATGGAACTTTGGTGTTTGCTCCATAGACAGAACTTGAAGACGCAAAAATTAAATGTTGAATGTCACTATTACGACAACCTTCTAATAGATTAACGAAGCCTGTAACGTTGCTATCGATATAAGCATGAGGATTCTGGAGCGAATACCGAACGCCTGCTTGAGCCGCTAAGTTAACAACATAATCGAAGCAATGATCTTGGAACAGTTGAAGAAGGTTTTCTCGATCGACTAAATCTAACTGCTGAAAGCTGAAATTTGAATGTTGTTTGAGTCGTTCTAGTCGAGCATACTTGAGATTCACATCGTAGTAATCATTGAGGTTATCAATGCCATAGACTTGATAGCCGTCACTGAGCAAGCGTTGTGTTAGGTGAAATCCAATGAAACCAGCAGCGCCAGTAACGAGTACTTTCATAATGTGTTTAAGAGTGATGGGTCAAATAGACTGAGAAAAATTGAGTGATTGCAAGACCGGGCGATGATTGACTGGATAGTGCAGAATGCTGATTGCTCCGGGCTTCAAGCACAATGCAGACGGATTTGCAGAAATGTCTAGGGTTTGAGACAGGACACGACGAATTACATCAGGAGAAGCGATCGCGATTCCAGTTGTAAGCGATGCCGATTGTGCAGAACTCGCTTGTAATGCTCGATGCCATATTTCAAAAAAATTGCTCTGTGCAGTTCTGAGATGAATGACAGGCTCAGGACGATGGCTGAACAAACTGCGAGCCAATAAATCATTGCGATCGCACGTCAAACACAGATCGAGTTGAATCGATTGAATCAGTGCTGCAAGTTGCTCAACATCGTTCTGGTCTTGATCTGAAACGAGCAATAAACGCAATCCTAACTTTCCCGCCTTCAGTTTCGGCAGTGATTCGCCTAGATGCTGTGTGCTATTGGCTAGAGCTAACTGTGCAGGATGATGCAAGTCTTGAGAGAACTCTAAGACACTTACACCACAATTCGACTGTTGCAAAGCGTGGAACGATCGAGAATCTGAATCGATCGCAGTGCCGATCAAAGCTCGAATTGTTCCACCATGACTCACGATTAGAATGGTTTCACCAGAATGCTTTGGTAGGATCTCTTCCCAAAATTGCTCGGCTTGCGTGTACAAATCCAGCACTGGAAAACACTGCGTTTCAGCTTTTGTTAATGTCGCAAGTGAGCCAGTAGACTCCAAGACATGCGGCATCTGAAACTCATGAGGACGTTCTTTCCAGCATTCATAATCTTCTGCTAAATGCTGCCGAACATACTTGAACGGTAAACCCTCCCAAGCTGGCATTACAATCTCTTTCAAACGTTCGTGACAATTTAGCTCCAGCCCTGATTCTAATTGTTCTAGAATTGCGATCGCGCTCTGTTGCGTTCTCTTCAATGGACTACAGTACACCGCATCAATCTTGGTGTTCTTGAGCAAAGCTCCAGTTTGACTTGCCATTGAGAATCCAGCTTCCGTCAGGACAGAATCATCACAACAGCCTTGATAGCGTTTCTCAGCATTGTAAGTACTTTGACCATGCCGCACCAAAATCACTTTGGTTTTCATCTTACACCCCTACCGTTTGGCTACTGTTTGTATCAATTGCCGTTTGCAGTGCATACATCGCCGCATAGCGTCCACCCAGTTTCATCAGTTCATCATGCGTTCCTTGTTCTACGATCGCGCCTTCTTCGATATAGAGAATTAAATCAGCCTGACGAATTGCTTTAAGATTATGCGACACCCAGAATGCTGTTCTACCCTCAACCAAACGATTAAGAGCCTCTGTAACAGCGTGTTCATTCTCCTGATCTAATCCAGTTGTAGGCTCGTCTAGCACAACGATCGGAGCTTGTCGGATTGCTGCTCGTGCGATCGCAATTCGCTGACGTTGACCACCGGATAACGTTGCACCTCGTTCACTAAGCTGTGTATCGTAGCCCTGCGGTAAACGTTGAATAAAATCATGAGCATTTGCAAGCTTTGCCGCAGTCTCGATCGCGCAATCAGTAGCACTGAGACATCCGTAGGCAATGTTATCCCGAACACTCGTCGCAAATAGTACGCTTTCCTGAAGAACAACACTCACCTGCTGTCTAAAGGAATCTAATCGATATTCTCTCAGGTCGTGACCATCGATTAGAATCCGACCTTCTAGCGGATCATACAGTCGCAGTAGCAAGCTCACGATCGTAGACTTTCCGCCTCCAGATGAGCCAACTAATGCTACTTTCTGACCAGGTTCTACTTCAAAGCTCATGTGTTTCAGAATGCCGCGATCGTCATTTTCATAAGCAAAAGAAACATTCTCAAAGCGAACTGAGCCTTGAAACGGAGGAGCAGCGATCGCGCCGCGTGTATCCTGAATATCAGGCACTTCATCGAGAACATCTAGCACTCGTTCACCGGATGCGGTCGCTTTTGCTAACAATCCGATATACTTCGCCACCTGTCGCATCGGCTTAAAAGCAATCCGAATATAGTTGACAAAAATCAGCAAATCCCCAGGAGTTAGCACTTTTGAGTAAACCAGTAGTGACCCTCGCCACAGAACTAAAGCAGTCATTAAACCAACTAACAATTCAATCAATCGCTCTAATCCTGCTGATAGCTTTTGTGCTTTTGCACTATCTTGTAAACTCTGAGTGTTGTATTCAGAAAAGGACTCTTCTAACATTTGGTGCAAAGATAGAGTTTGCACCACTTTGATCGCGCTGATTGACTCTGCGACGGTTGCAGCCATCTTGCCTTCCTGCTTGCGCTGAGTTCGGACAACTCCTTTGATCCGGCGAGTTAGGCGAAGCGTCGAGAAAAAAAAGATCGGGAAAAGCGCGATCGCAATCAACGCAAGTTCCCAATTCATCCAGACCATCACCCCGATCATGCCTACAAGCGTCAACGAATGAGCGATCAAAGGCATTACCGCCATCACCGTAACTTCTCGTAATCGCCCAATATCCGAAGTTACACGAGTAATTAAATCACCGCTATGATTTTTGTGATGGTAAGCCAGCGACAGACGTTGTAAATGACTGTACAACTCGAATCGGATCTCAGTCAGAATATGCGTTGCTGCAAGCGACATTCCAACAATGCTGAAGTAAGCCGCGATCGCACGAAGAGTCGAAATTCCAACTAATCCCACTGTGAGAATCGAGAGCAGCAGAATCGGATTGAGACTTGCTAAAAAAGGAATCGGAAAAGGTTTTGTGGTTGCTCCTGGAAGCAGAATGTAGTCAAAAATCAGCTTGAGTGGGAACGGTTCAAGGAGATGTAGAACAATTTCTGTCATCAATCCCGCAAAAGACATCAGTAGAAGATGCTTTTGTTTACCGATTTGAGGTGCAAACCGCTTCAGAATCCGACTGACTCCCGGCATGACTGTTCTAAAGTTTTTGGTTGCATCCTTCATGGTTCACGTCCAAACGAGTGTTACAGGCGGAATGATAGTTTATACCAAGTCAATTTATTGCTGCTACAGATCCTTCGCCCCCTAAATCCCCCAAGTTTGGGGGACTTTGATTCTTGTTCCCCCAAACTTGGGGGCTAGGGGGCTTTCCGTATCCATAGCACTCAAAAATCAATTTGGTATTACTGGAATGATTTCTCATGTCGATCGCTAATCAGGCGATTGATTGTTCGTTCCACTGGCATCAGCAATTTTTCGAGCTTGGGATTGTTCTTCCCAAACGAAACTTGACGCACCAATGGACGTAAAAAGCCTTGATAGCGGCGATGTCCCATGCGATCGTACCGTTTCTTAAAGTACTTATCATTCTGGGTCAGATTCCACTTCTTCGAGAAATACTCCAAACTAGCAATTTCCCAAGCATCACTCCACCGCAACATAAAGAAAGATAGTTCCGTTAAATCAACGGGCTTCAATCCTGGCACATAAGTTACGACTGATTCTGGTTCACAAAAGACTGTGCCGCCTGCATTCGTCACGCTCATACAAAAATCGATATGTTCACGAGTACTAAGCAATCCTTCATCGAGCAATCCAATCTCTTTGAAAATGCTGGTGCGAACTAACATACAGTGAAATTCAGCAAACTCGCACTGTTGCCGAATTAGTTTCTCTTGAACATCTGAAACTGGACGATTCACAAAGTAGTGTTTCTCATGCACTTTGCGCTTAAGTGTGCCATCTTTCTGAGTTTCGGTGTAGATGTGAGCTTCTCCGCCTGCTAAATGGATCGTTTGACCGAGCGGTTGACCAATACAAGTCAGTGGACAAACGATGGTTGCATCAGTTTCATCTGCACAAGCAATCAATTTCTCAAGCCAGTTCGGACTAACAACTACATCATTGTCAACAAACAGAACATACTCTGTCTCAACGTCGGGAATTGCTAGATTCCGGGCTTGGTTGGGCGCGAGAAAATGCTCGGTGCGAATTAGCTTAAAGTTCTTTTCCTGCGATCGCGTTTCTAAATACTCCTGAGTCGATTTAGAAGAGCCTCCATCCACGTAGATCAACGAAAAAGGAACAGTCGTGTTTTCTAGAATGCTCTCCAGCGATTCGCGAGTATAGCTAAACCGTTCGCGAGGAGAAACAATGAGGGTAACTCTGGGCGTTGTCATAGTTGAACTCCTGATTCTAAAGATTGAGGAATCAAATGTTAGAGAAGAGCAAGATCTTGAACATTGAGATTAATCAGTCGATCGCCGTTTTGAGGTGCGATTTTAGCTGCATGAAGCGCGATCGCATTTCGATAAACTTCCATCCAGTTTTGATATTCCACTTCTGGAGCAAGCTTTTCTACAACGGTTTGCCGCGCTGCTTTTCCAAGCGTCTTTCTCAATTCCGGTTGATTTGCCAGAAACCGAATTGCATTTGCAAGATCCTCTGTACTGCCAGGATTCACAACGATTCCATTGCTCTGATGTTCTAGAATTTCTCCGATCGCATCAGCATCACTACCAATAATCGGACAGCCCGCACACATCGCTTCAAGCAGTGCATTCGGACAGCCATCATTTAACGAGGGAATCGCATAGATATCTAGCAGAGGAAGGTAAGCGAGAGCTTCCGCGCGGCTGACAATACCTGTAATTTTTAATCGATCGCCTAATGTCGATCGCTGTAGTTCTTGCTCCCAGTAAGCCCGTTCTTTTTCAACGAAATCTCCAATCAATAGCAATGTAAGGTCGATTTCAGAACTAACTTGCTCACAGGCATCCATCAAAAATTCAATTCCTTTTTTGTCGCGCAATCGCCCAACAGAGCCAATTACCAAGCCTGATAGCTCAGATGCCAAACTCGGTGTTGGAAGATCGGTAAACTCAACAGGCGCGATCGAGTTCCAGAATGCAGATGACTTAGATTTAATGCTTGGTGCAATCACTTCTGCTCGATGTTGTAAATCGCGGCTAACAAAAGTATTCCAAGCAGCATTCTCCAAAACCCAACTTAATGGAGCGTGATACTTTGCACTAAAGATATGTTTGTGCAAATCACTACCACGCACACTGTTGATGATCGGAATATCTGCCTCTCGCGCCAGCATCGTGGTTACATAGCCCGTTTCAGTCATGAAAAAGGTATGAAACAAATCGAATTGATGTTGCTGATGCAATTGCTTCAAGTAGAAATAAACATCGCTGTAGAAATCTTGAATTTCGACTGTATCGCTTCGGACAGCATTCTGGATGCGATGAACATAGATTCCATCTTGCAGCGTTGAAGTGCAGCTTGCTCGTCTGCGGCTTCCATTTTTGCCAAAACGATGACTCGCACGAAATATAGCAACATGAACTTCGTATCCTCCTGCGGTCAACATCTTTGAAATTCGATGCACAGATTCGCCCACTCCTCCTACATCCGGCGGAAACTCTAGCGTTGTGATGCAAACTTTCATACGTTCACTACCTCCACAGGATTTTGCTGTTGCTGTAAAAATTGCTTTAGCTGCATTGCAGTTTTTTCAACTCCTGAACAATCAAACTGCAATTGAGTTGGTCTCTGCTGTAGTTGGAAGACGACTTTCTTAGCAAAGCAATTCGGCTCTAAATCCCCTGGACGAATCACTTCAACAACTCCTAAGTGAGCAAGTTTCTCCGATCGAATCCGCTGTTCTTGATCATCATTGCCAATAAACGGAAGAAGCAAGGCTCTCACTCCCGTTGTTAGAACATTCATCGTAGTATTGTAGCCAGACATACTAATCGATAAGTCAGCCCGTCGCATATAGCTTAAAAGATGAGGCGTATATCGATCGACGCGCACATTAGAACAAGTTGCCGCTTTGGTTTGCAGTTCTAACAGCTTCCACTCTGGCATAAATGGACCTGTAAAGACTTGAATCTGATGTGGTATCTGATGCTGCAAAATCGGCGCAGATTCGATCACACAATCCAGCAATTCATGTCCAAACCTTCCTCCTCCCACACTCACTAAAATCAGAGGTCGGCGCGGATTGAGTTCAGGAAGTTCGACATCTACTTCCGGTTGAGGTTGAGCAACATAGCCAGTAAATTGAACCTCACAGTTTAAGTCTGCCACTCTAGAAAATGTTTCTTCTAGCGGTTGAAACTGCGGATCACCATGCACCAGCAGCAAATCAAAATATTGATTCATCAGCTTGCACACTTTTTCTTCGTGCCTTGCGCGATCGCTTTTCGTAACGACAATATCTCTCAAACTACAAACGACTTTCGTTCCGCGAGTTTTCGCCCGCTCCAACAGTGGAATTAGCTCAAACGAGAACCGTCGCCGCCCAAACGGAAACAATTCAATCATGAAAACATCAGGCTGAAATCGATCGAAGACCTGTAGCAGTTCTGCCTGTCGCATCTCCTTCACGTCTTCAAGCGTATACGTTGAATCAACTACCTGCAATTCCTGAAATTCTGAATCTGTCTTGATTGCAGGTAAGTTAATCACTTCTACAGCATCAGGTATCTCAAATCCTGGAACGATTTCACCACCGTTAATAAAGCAGATTTGAAACTCCGGTAACAATCCGCGCACAATCTCCATGCTACGCACTAAATGGCCCATTCCAAGAATATGCTGGCAATAAAACATCAATCGTTTCATCAATCATTCTCCTTTAACGAACAGCATAAGTTCTCTGTGTAACAGCATCTCTGGGCGGTTCCTGCATCAAACTTGAAAGATGATGAGCAATTCTAGAAAGCCCGTTCAAATCGATCGCAGGTCGTCGATTGATAGGTTGTTCTAATTGCTTCTGAATCACCTGAGAAACTTTCTCTGGTGTAAGTTGATCCGGTTCAATCGCATCAAAAAAGCCAAACCTCGCCATGCAATTTGTTCGTACAATTTGCTCTTGAGAAGGCTTCACTCTCGGAACAATCACAGCCCGTCTTCCTGCCGAAAGTACCTCACAAATCGTGTTATATCCTCCCATCGCAACTACAACATCTGCCGCAGCCAAATAGCTCATCAAATCATCGCTAAACTCACGCATTTCAGCCAGAGGAAGTTTCTCAGCCGTTTGATAAAGCGATTGTTTTTGCGGTGATGGCATTTCTGGACCACAAATCACCAAGCTTCTAAACATCTTTGCAGCAGTTCCCTGCAAGAAAGCGTTTACTATCGGGTAGCCATCTTCTCCGCCGCCCGGTGTGACCACAATTAAGCGATCGCACTCACCAACTCCTAACTCCTGACGAACTTCCGCTCTCGACTTGCTGCCTGCTGAACGTCCCAAATAGCCGCAGTATCTGGATTTGTAAGCAATATTCGACGGCAGTTGATAGGCTTTGCAAAAATCAAAAACTTCAGGCGTACCAACAATCAATAAGCGATCGTAAAACTCTTCTACCGTTTGATCAAATCCATGCTTCTGCCAGTCTGCGATCGTCACTTCTGGAGCATCCAAAATATCTCGCAACAGCAGAACCATCTTGGGTTTTGGTTGAGCCGCTTTTAGGTAATTTAGCATTGGCATTAGTTCATTTTGAATCCCATAAGGCTTCTTATCAACCAGCACCAGATCAGGCTTGAAACTTGCAGCAGCAGAACGAATAAGCTTCGATCGTAGTTTCACTGTTTCATCTGCATCCATTCCTAAGTACTTCGCTGCAATCTTTCCGGTTGTACCGCGATTGAGGCAGGGTAATTTGATGTAATCTAAGTTCTTGGGGATTCTGAACCCTTGCAGCATCGGTGATCCCGACAACAGCAAGATCGTTAGATTGGGAATCGTATCCAGCAAATGTTCACAAATTGCTAACATTCTGCGAATATTGCCCAATCCAAAAGCGTCGTGAGAGTAAACTAGCAATCTCATAGGAAAGGGGGGGATGAAGGGTCAAAGCGGAACAGATGACGAACCTTCCTGAGCGATCTATGCAGCAGATATTGCTTGAACTTGAGATGTAACCACTTTTGCAGTCAAAAATCCTTGATTCGGGCGACCAATACCAACATAAGCAAAACCTGCTTGCGTCAGTTGCTCAGGATCTAGACAGTTGCGCCCATCAATCATCAATGCAGAATTCATTCGAGATGCTAAACCTGCATAGTTCAAATCGCGAAATTCTTTCCAGTCCGTCACAAGCACGATCGCATCACAGTTTTCTGCAAGCTGTTCAGGCGTTTCAGTCAAACAAACATGAGCTAATTCAACCGCTTCAGTCGATCGAACAATGGGATCATAAGCTTTCACTTTCGCACCCAGACGAGTCAACGCCTCAATGAGTTCCAGTGCGGGGGCATCTCGCAAGTCATCTGTATCGGGCTTGAACGTCAATCCAAATAACCCGATCGTTTTACCTTTGAGAATTTTTAGTACTTGCTGAAGCTTCTCAACCGCAAGCAGCTTTTGATTGCGATTCGTATTCACGGCAGCATTCAACAGTTCTGCTTTATAACCATAGTCACTTGCAGTATGAATCAGTGCAGCAACATCTTTTGGAAAGCACGATCCACCCCAACCAATTCCCGCTTGTAGAAACTTACGACCAATCCGAGAATCTAAACCGATTCCAGTTGCAACTTGAGTCACATCGGCACCGACACGATCGCAGATATTCGCGACTTCATTGATAAAGCTAATCTTGGTCGCTAGAAACGCATTCGCCGCATATTTGATCATTTCTGCCGAAGTTAGATCAGTCACAACCACTGGAACAGGCGGCAAAGATTGATCCTGAGCAAAAGTACGATCGATTAAAGGTTGATAAAGCGATTGCATTTTCGCGATCGCGGTCTTACTATCACTGCCTAAAACAATACGATCGGGGTTAAACGTATCATAAACGGCTGAACCTTCGCGCAAAAACTCAGGATTACTCACCACATCAAATCCTGTAATCTGCTGCTGTCGTTCTGCAACACCATCCATCACAATTCGCCGCACCCAGTCCCCTGAACCAATCGGAACAGTAGACTTATTCACTATCACTTTGTATCCACCATTCAGATGCTGTCCAATTCCACGAGCAACCGCCTCCACATATCGCGTATCACTCTCACCGCTTGGTAGTGCAGGCGTTCCTACAGCAATAAACAGAATCTCACCCTGCTCGACACCTTGCCCCAAATCGGTTGAGAACTGTAATCGTCCGGCTTGCATCGTCGATCGCATTATCTCTTCCAGACCAGGCTCAAAAATCGGAGCAATGCCCGATCGCATTTGTTCAACTTTCGCAGCATTGTTGTCGATACAAATCACATCATGACCGATATGAGCCAAGCAAGTTCCTGTCACCAGCCCAACATATCCAGTTCCAATTACACAAACTCGCATTGGCAACTTCCTCCACAGAAAAACTCAGAGCCTTTCAACAGCCTTTCAGTCATCACGCTTTTGATGCGCTTATCTCTAGGTTCTTTGTTTTTGATGAAGACGAAATGAGAATTTTATGAGAAAAGTCTCATGAAGTTGCCTATTAGCGTGTCCTTTCTCAGTTACGGACCTTGACAAGCTTAGATGCAGATTGGAATGGCATTCATTTTGTCTACGATGTCTTGCCGACTGGGGAAGTTCTGATTCAGCCAACCGATGCTCGGATGCTGACCCACTTCGCCGAGTTGCAAGACCCGCGTGACAAACGAGGCAAGGAATAGGCGCTCATCGACATCACTATGATCGCGATTTGCGCTGCGAAGCAAATGAACAAAGTAAATCTCTATGAATGAATTAGAGGCAAAACGTTTTGAAACATGACTTGAATGATTTGCTGTCCTTCGGGTGTACTTCAGTTTTGAGCTAACTCAGCCAGGATGGTATCAGTTGCAGTGAGTACAACTCCTTCTTTCTCCATGCGCCGACGAGACATTTCCTCAGTTAGCTCAGAAGGCGAACCAGAAGCATCCATGACCGCTTGAACATTATATCCATCACGAACGACATCGATCGCTGGAAACACCAAACAAACGCTCGTAGTCACACCTGCCATAATCAGATTTTTGCAACCTATAGCAGCAATGGCATCTTTGAAGTTGGAATCAGTCCAAGCATTGACAATGCCTGCTCGCTTAACTCTTGCATCAAAAGCTTCTGGCACAATCTCTTGCAATTCTACAAGCAGTAAACCTTGAACATTTTCTTCTTGGCTACTGGTCAACACCACAGGCATATTCAAGATGTTCGCGGTCTTTGCCAACGCAAGGGTATTCTGCTTCACTACGTCCAATGCAATGTTTTTAATCAATTGCATCGTTCCAATTTGATGATCAATCAGAACCAATGCAGTTTCTTCAGGCTTGAAAATCGTGTGCATAATTTAACCACCTCTCAATAATCGGTTGATTCAGACGAGGGCAGATTGAGAACTCTAAAACTGCTGCCACTTGCCATTGAGTTCAAGCACCTTGAGCAATCCAGGCTTCATCGACGTGTGGTACAGGGTGATGTCCTAAGTCTCGATACGCCACACTATCATCTGGATGAAGCTCTTTCCAGGCAGTTATGAAGGTTTTGGTCAGCGATCGAGAAATCGGTCAATCTTCTCGCGGACTGCTATCAATGTGCAAGAGATGAGACATACTAAATTTCCCAGTTAGATAGGTTGTTGCAATGAAACAGACGATTCGGATCGAGTTGTTCCTCGCTCTTTCCGGGAGTGCCATCGGTCTTAAGCAGAATGGCGATACGAATATCAAGACGGTTGTTTTGAATCAGCCAGCTTAGGATCTCGAAGTGTTTGAGTTGAGCGAAATTGCTGGGTGGTTGTAGCGATTCATCTAAGCGATCGCCTAATGCCGATCGCAGTTCATAGCCTTTCTGAATTGCCTGCAAATCTTGCGGACTAAACTGACAGCCCATAATCAGGCGCATTTGTCCGGCATTATCGAGCATTGCGCCGAGTCCACGAGCCACTTTGCTGAGAATCGAACTGTTGAAAAATCCAGCTTTACGATCGTACTTCACCGCGCATTCGAGCGATGGATATAGAAATCAGGAACAGGATTATTCTCGTCGCTAGAGTAGCTGATTTTCCAAGCTCGATCTTTTAGAAGTAACATTGTAGCCTCAGAGATGTCAGGAAGAAATTGCCTCAGATAGCAGAACAACATTTAAGCTGCCCAAGCTTTTAAGGCGATCGTCATTCGTCAGAAACGTTGTGCATTGGGACCGCATTGCTGTCGCAACATGAATGGCATCAGGAAGCTTTAAACCGATATCTGCCCGAACTTGAGCAGCATCAATTAAAAGCTCTCTCAGAACAGGCACGACAAAAACGTTGTTACGATTCACGATCGCTCGCTTGTAAGCATCTTGTCGAGCCTGATCCTTTTCTCGTAATGGCTTGACCAGGACTTCCGCTAAAGATAGTTCGCTGGTAATTGCAACTTGATGTCCTTGATCGATACTTTGAAGTAAGGCAGTCAAGTCTTGAATGAAAGAAGGATAACTTTCAACAGCATAAATCCAAACATTCGTGTCTAGATAAATTCTATTCCCCCGAATTGCCGTCAAGAGTCCCATGCGTCGCGCTCCTGTCGGATGAATTGATCTGCTTCTTCAGGGGTTGCGAAGCTGCCTTTGGCAGTTCCAATGATGCTTGTTAAAGGTTCTGAAGTACTGACCTGAAGCATTTCAAGATTTAAACGAGCAAGCTCTGCCGACAATCGCCGTTCACGTTCCACTGCTTCTAAAGCTTTGATCAGGTCTTCCCGTTCTTCTAGAGGCTGATCTAACCAGGTCTGAAATATTGCTTGACGTTCTTCTAGAGTGAGCAATTGGCGATCGTCGATTTCGACAGAGACTTCTGTTCCATCTGGAAGGTTGATCGCTTCTGTTAGCTCGATCGTTCTTCCGCGTAAAATTCCTTTAACTTTCATTTGAATGATCTCCTAGTTATTTACAGATAGATTTTGCTCACAATGTTGAAAGATGTAGTTGAGAGATCCCAAAATGGCTGGGAGATCACTAACAGCATAGAGGAGTGTTTCGTATACTACGCCTGAGCGATCGAGCTTGTAGAATTTCCAGCCTTCGCCGTTGGTAACGCTGCCAAAAATGTCGATCGCTCGACCGATTTGCTGGTTGCTCCATTGACAAGCCTGCATTTCTACTAAACACTGTGCTGCACCTTGTTCAAAGTCATCTTTTTTCGCTTCAATGATGCAAAGAAAGGGGGCTTCTAAATAGCCTTTCCTCTCAGTAACTAGATAGTCGGCGTATCCACAAAGGGTGTCACTCTCTAAACTTGCTCCCTTCCAGATTTTGAGGCGTTTGAATTTTAGAATGCCTTCTTCGCAAATTGCATCAATCAACAGTTTCTTAGATTCTTCAAGGCTTTGAAGGTCAAAACATTGCAATCTTTCAAGCCGTTGATTGAAGAAATCGCTTGCAGAAACTGGGGCAGCTTCAATTCTCCAAGGGGTGAGTTCGGTGATGTTGAGTTGTTTGTACGCTCGTGCAGAATCAAAGCTGGAGAAGTTTTGTTTCTTGGGTTTAGTAACTTTCATCGGGTGCTCCTAAAGTCATGATTGATATCTGATCAACTAAAACAAACTTTGTTGCACATTGCCTAAGTCTAATTCTGGCTGTTCGTAGCGGACTTTGGCTTTGATTTCGTCCATTGCTAACCACAAAGAGGAGTTTGCAGATGCCGCTGGTGGAGTCGAGAAGTTTGTGAGTTTTGGCGAGGTCGGAGACGTTGAATCCTCCGACGGCGAGAGCAAGCTGGCGGGCTTCATCGAAGGGGAATTCACGGGCGCGGAAGGCATCCCAGGCGAGAATGTACCAGGTGGTGAGGGGGTCGAGCCAAGGGTGTCGGTTTGGGCGAGTTTGCGGAAGCGATAGTTGGCGACGGCTTTGCGGGCTTCGGAAAAGGCTTGTTCGGGGCGGACTTCGTTGCCGGAGGTGTCGAGGATCGGGGAGTGGCGAGAGAAGACGTTGCGTAAGACTCGATGATATTTTGCAAAGGCAAGTGCCATTTTTGCTTCGTAGTCTTGATTGGCAAGTTCTTCGGGACTCATATCCATGTTGCGGAAACGTGAGGGATTAGCAACAGCTTCGCGCTCTTTGTCTGTGAGGTCTGACCAAAAGAGATCAGGGAAGATGTCGCCTAATGTGCGCTTTTGCCAAACATAGAAGAAGTCGGATAATTCAGAGTATTGGATTGTTTCGTAGTAGGGGGGATCGGTAACGACAGCAGAAACAGATTTATCAGGAATATGAACTAAACTATCGGCTGAGGCTGCATCTATCTTAATGTTGCGAAACCTGCGCCACTCCAACCCCAGCAAATACTCAAATTCCTCGATCGACACCCCATCCGGCAACAGAGAACCCAACACCGAAGCCCGACTAAACGACAGCGGCTTACGCGAATACCACCGATGCAACCCCTTAAACGGATTCCCCCCATGTTCGTAATACACCTGCTCATTCAGCAGCTTCACAGGCATAATCTTTTCGATAAACACAGATTTGCGGGTCGTCATAGCGGGTATAGAAGATGGGTCTAAAATACAGGTGTCCGCTGATATTCTAGACGCTAACCCCGCTCCCACTGACGATCAATCAAAATCGCTTTATCACCCATGCCACTCCAAGATCTTCAGCCCCAACTCCTCGCCCTTAGCCCTGCCGAAAAAGCCCAAGCGATTCAACTCCTAAGCGAAAGTCTCGGCAATGCCTGGGACGGCATCGAGAAAACTCCTGGCATTTGTGGTGGAGATGCCCGCATTGCGAATACTCGTATCCCTATCTGGGTACTCGTTCAAGCCCAAAACCTCGGCAACTCGGATGCTCAAATTCTCACCAACTATCCCACCATTACCGCGATCGACCTGAGTAACGCTTGGCGATATGCAGAAGCTCATCCCGCAGAAATTGAGCAAGCGATCGCAGAAAACGAGGCGGCATAACTCGTGGCGCGACTTTATGCAGATGAGCAATTTCCCTACCTGACGAGCAATCATTTACGTCAGCTTGGACATGACGTGCTAACCGTCCAGGAAGCAGGCAAAGCAAACCAAAGCATTCCCGATGATGAAGTGCTTGCCTTTGCCACCGAGCAAGCACGAGCGATTCTAACGCTCAATCGCCGTGACTTTATTCGACTTCACAATCAAGATCCAAATCACGCTGGCATTATTGCTTGTACAGACGATGCTGACAAAATTCAGCTTGCAGAAAGAATTAATACTGCAATCCAATCAGAAGAGACACTTGTGGGTCAACTGATCCGAGTTATACGCCCCTCTCGTTAAGAGCGATCGACATCTAATTGCTGTCCCTTGATGTTTTAGACGCTTGATTGGATTCCCACCGATATTCCATAGACAACAGTATTTTGCTGAAGCTGGGATCGCGCCAAGGAAAGGCATCTGCCCCTCAAACAATATTCAGAACAAATGAACCTATCAAAGTAATGCTAGATTTAGTGCTACGATTGCTGAATTTGTTTTTCTAATGTTATATTAGTACAAAACAACTAAATTTAAAATAAGCATGGACTTTACCATATGGCACGGGGAGAAATCCTAAGAAAACTCTTTAGAAGCTTCTCTCACAACGAGAGAGAAGAGTTTTTAGCTGCCGCACAGGAACTTATCGAGGAAGAGAAAAGTAAGAATCACACTCTCCTCGCCAGAGATTTAGAAAAAATTCTGCATAACGGAAACGGCGCTTTCAAGTCGATCGCATCGAATCTTGCTCCTTGGCAACGATTTCCCGAACCTCCGAAAGATCGAGAAACAGGATTAGCGCTAGTTGAAGTGAAACAATTCGACCTGACTTGGGATCACATCATTCTCAGTGAAACCATTTTAGACCCCCTAAATGAAATCGTTCTCGAAAATCGCAAACAGGACATTCTCGCCGCTCACGGACTCCAACCCAAAAATAAGCTCCTTTTTTGCGGTCCTCCAGGATGCGGAAAAACTCAGACTGCTAAAGTCCTATCGAGTGTTCTAGGGCTTCCTCTTGTCTATGTTAACCTTACGGCTGTCTTCTCTTCTTATCTAGGTGAAACCGCTACAAATCTGCAAAAGATCTTTACCTATATTCAACATGGAGAATGGGTTGTCTTATTTGACGAATTCGATGCCATCGCCCGCGATCGCAATACCCCGAATGAGCATGGCGAAGTAAAACGCCTCGTAAACAGTTTGCTGCAACTCATTGACACAACCGAAAGCAGTAGTCTGTTTATTGCCGCAACAAATCACGAAAATCTTCTAGATACAGCAGTCTGGCGCAGATTTGATGAAGTGCTTCTCTTCGATCGTCCCTCAACTGAGCTTCGTATCGCACTCCTCACCCGCTATCTCTCTGCCATTCGTTATCCAGAAGTGGATCTAGCTCATTTCGCAACCCAACTTGAATCAGCAACAGGCGCAGATATCGAGCGAATTTGCTCTGATGCTACAAAAGCTGTTCTTCTGCGAGGAGATGACGAACTTTCATCCGATGATTTAGAAGCCGCGATCGCACGTTATCTCGCTAGAGAGCGTATAATATCGAACTCAATAGATCTGTCTACACCCTAGCAAGCATGGCGAATCAGTTCGAGCATCTAAAATTGCCCAGAGTGAATACTCAGCTACCTCGTCGAGCAAAGAGCGGAGGTGGTGGGGGTAAACGAGGCGATCGCAGCACACGCGGGACGCAGATTATAGCTCAAATCTCCACATTGACCGAATCTGCAAAAGAACGGCGAAGCTCCTTCCACCTCGATCCAAAACTGATCTTCAAAATCAAGCTCGACAAGAATTTTCCGCTGCAAGATGATGATCTAACAAAATCTGGTTTAACGCTACTGGGAAGAGAGCCTGCTATCAATAAAGCAGTCGTCGTTTTTGCTTCAGACGAGGAGTTGACAGAATTTAGAAAGCGCATCGAAAACTATAGCGGCATCAAAGCGGGTCCTCAATATGACTACTTGGACGCAGTAGAAGGATTAGTTCCACTGGAGCCTCAAGATCGTCTGGGTCGATCGCTAGAATTAGAACCCTTACAAGCTGATGAAATTGCAGCACTTGATTTGGAGCTTTGGCATACAGGCGATCGACAAGAAATGCGAAAGTATATCGAGCAGATTCGCCAGGATCTACGATCGCAATCAATCGAAACTGCAAAATTTGATCTGACTGATTCCTACATTGGAGAATACCTCTGTATCGCTCGGATCAAAGTCAATCAAACGATTCTGGATCAACTCTTGAATGAATTGATTGTGAAAGAAATCGATCGTCGTCCGAGAGTTGCATTTGCAATGCGCTCTGAATTCAATCCTTCCCTTTCAGAAATCCCCGCTGTAAATTCCCCACCTTCTTACTGCTGTGGAATTTTAGTAATTGATTCGGGGATCTCTGGCGGACATCCATTACTTGCTCCTGTAATTGGAGAAGCAGAAGTCTTTCCTGATACCAAGCGGCAATTCATTCAAGGAGGTGCAGAGGATGAGGCGAATCATGGAACAGGAGTCGCAGCGATCGCGGCTTATGGGGACGTTGAAGCCTGCATCCGCAAGAAATCTTTTGATTCCTCCGCATGGATTTACTCGGCTCGTGTGATGAACGATCGCAATGAGTTTGATGAAGATTTACTGCTAGAGAATCAGTTAGAACAAGCTATCTTATATTTCATCAATCAATATCCCAATTGTAAAGTCATCAATCTCTCTTTAGGCAATGCTGAACAGATCTACCGAGATGGAAGTAAACAGTTTAGAATTGCAGCTAAACTTGACGAGCTAGCTTATCGATATCAACATAAGAATCTTGTATTCGTCGTCGCAGCAGGAAACTCATATCCCTACCCTCACAGGGATGAAAGAGAGCGACTTCGGACAGACTATCCCAGTTATCTGTTAGACCCGGAAGCACGAATTATTGATCCGGCTACTTCTGCGATCGCACTGACAGTAGGTTCTCTCTCGCTGGGTCGCGGCAGTATGACCTATTCCGATGACGCTCGACGAAATACAGTTGCTAAAGTCCCTGGGTATCCTTCACCTTTTACTAGAGTCGGGTTTGGTGTAGATGGCATGATCAAACCAGAGCTAGTCGATTGGGGTGGCGATTTCGTTTTGGATGGCGATCGCATGACTTCCCAGAATGAAACAGGTGTTTCGATTGTGACCTTCTCTCAAAATTATTCATCTTCACTGTTTCAGATGGCGATCGGAACCAGTTTTGCGGCTCCTCGTGTGTCAAATCTGGCAGCTCAACTATTTACTAAATATCCAGAGGCATCATCTAATCTCATTCGTGCATTAGTCAGCATCTCTGCTGAATTACCAGTTGAAATCCCACCTGCTTTCCAGATTGGTTCAGGTTTGTCTAAAAGTCAGAAATCCAAGCAGTTCAATCGGCAACTCTCAATCTATGGTTATGGGCAAGCAGATCTTCAAAGAGCAATGTACTCAGCAGAGAATTACGCTGTGCTGCTAGAAGATCACCTTGAAATCTCAGTTGGAAGTTTTGATATTTTTGAAATTCCGGCTTTACCACCTGAGTACTTGAGAACAAAAGGAATTCGCCACCTCTCCATTGCTTTAGCTTTTGATCCACCCACTCGCCCGACTCGTGGTGATTCTTATCTTGGAATCACAATGGATTTCAATCTGTATAAAGGTGTTGATCGTGAAAGTATCGTGAATGCGTACATCAGTGCAGAGAAAGCGAAAAAAGCTGGCGACGGGGGGAGCTATTCTGAAATTTCGATGGAAATTCTCAAGAAGAACTTTACTTCTGGGTGCAGCGTCAATTTTTCGCCCAATGCTACTCTTCGCAATAAGGGTACTTTACAACGAGGCAGCATAGAGATTTCTTCACAAGCGACTAAATATGATCAAAGCCCAATGTATCTGGTCGTTACTTGTAATCGAAAGTGGGTCAAAATAGAAGATACTCCCTCTCAGCGCTATGCGTTGGTTGTTGCTGTTGGGCATTCAGATCCAGGTGTAAAGCTTTACAATCGTCTTCGTACTGCGATCGAGCAAAGGCTACAGCAACTCACTCAGCAAATCAGGATACGGCAATAGTTTCGTTCAGTTTTCTTTGTTCTTCTAACTCCTTTCGCGTCTCTGTAGATAGCAGGTAGCAACTTCACACTCAATTCACTGCAATAAACTTTTAGCAGATCATAAACTCCTGCTGTCAATCACCGAAGAATGAACGGAAAAAGGAACTCAAGTAGGAAACAATGTCAAAGTCTCAATTGTCACAGTAACTAAGTATAATCAGCAGGATTGGGACTATAAATGCAGGTTCATTTTCAGGCAAGTCAAATTCTTCTTGAAAGTCTTTACGATCGCTACAGCGAAAACGCAAAACGATTAATTCCTCTGATTCGCCAAGACAGCACCCTCAGTTCGTTTGATCGCTTCAACAAACGATTCAAAATTTCCTGGGGGATGGAAGTTAAATTTACCGACAGCTTATCCATCACGCGAGAGGACACACGCGCTTGTTATATGCTCATGCTCAAAATCTCTGATTTATGGTTTGCATTTGAGCATCTCACTAACACAGCTTGCGACGTAATTCCTAAAGATGAAGATCAAAAAAGTAAAGCTAATTTCTACAGCAGAGATACACTGACAAGTCTTGAATTTGATCCAATCACCTCAAACTTTAATGAACTGCTAAAGAGCCAGGTTCTACACCGAGCGGTGTGGCGTAGAGAAATTTATCCTTTTATCCAGTACTTAGTCAACAACACTAAGGGAGGAACTAAAAGCTTGATTTCTGACGCACTGATACACATTAAAAATTTGAGACAACTGGAAGCAAAACACATTTTTGCTTTAGCCTATGGCATTAGAAACATCTACGTTCATGAGGGAGTAGCCGCCGCATTAGGCAGCAAGAATTACAAAGTAAAACGAGCGTTCTATTTAGTCTTGTATGACGTGCTGATTCTGTATTCATTAGCGCTAGGAGACGCTTACTGTTGCAAAAAGCTAAAGGCTGATTCAATCTTAATCAAGGAGGGATGAAAATTGATCAATCCATTCTTCTCGCGACAATTTTCAATTTGCTCCATTCTCGCTGTTGCAAGAGGGCGTGTAGTGTAGGACAAATCGCTGGGATTAATCTCCTAGCAGAACTCGAATTGCCCTAAGTGCTTGGCTTCGCTTACCGTTTGATACCTTCGCAAACCAGTAATGCGACTCTTCGTTACTCATCGATCGCACTCCTGCCGCAATATTCGCAATCCGCTCTGGCTTAGAAAGCGGCTGCAACGTCTGAAACAATAACGCTAAATTCACGCCAGATTCTTCATTCAACACATACGGCGTTTGTCTATCGCACTTCAACGTTTTGGGATCATACTGATTCGCCTTTAGACAGTCATAAATTGCCTGTCGCGCCTGCACTAACGCTTGTCCTTTCAATCGACCAATCCGTTTGGAGGGCGATCGCTTTTTCTCCCCCGCTTTTTTGTACGCGCATTGGTACAACTCCAGTGCGAAGTTGTTGTTATCGGTGGGGACGACTTTGAGTTGAAACTCTTGCATACTCCGATTCCTGAGCGTTTGACATCTACGATCGTAAACAAACTTCGTCAGTATAGTACCTTCGTCGTCAAACTGAGCCGATCGACCGGATTTCTTCCCAACGCTTGCTCGATCGCTTTGATCTCCACGCCCCCTGGCTCGATCGCAGTTGCAAACTCAAACGTAATTTTGAGTGAGACATCTGCTCGAACATCGGGACTTGCTAACAGTGTGTTTGTGGGATTCGCAAAACTTTGAAATCCTTTGACGTTGCCCTGGTACTCTAGTCGAACGAACTGATCCCCGCTTTGAATCGTGACGAATTGATCGATCCGCATGGGATAGCGCATCAGTAGAGGAAGCGCTGTCGTGAGTTTGCGATAATCCATCACTTCAGACACGCTCAGTTCCAATCGCTCGATCGACTTAATTTTGTCATCGTGAATGCGATCGCGCAGTTCATTAAACACGCTGTTGAGGCTTCCAGATAAATCAATTACCTCCAGCTTGGCATCAAACAAGCTAGGCGTATCGTGAACCGAAGTGGAGCCAGTGGAGAGCGTCGAATATGCCTGCACTCTTGCCTTTGATTCTGCCGCTGCGGTTTCTCCTTCCCCATAATCTGCCACAACACGAAAGGTTGCTGTTTGAGCGATTTCGCCTTCGTATTCGTCAGACGGTAAGAAATTTCCTGCAATTAAATTGCCGTCTTGAAACAGTTTGACCGAGAGTGCCCCTGCCGCTTTCCATCGCACTCGTACAGGTTTATTCGGTTGTGTACTCGGCATCACTTGAGCATTAATCTCAATTTCTCGTGGTTTGGGTGGCTCTAGAATGCCACGTCGATACAGCACCATGCGGTCTGAAAATTCAATGATGTCAGGTGGAATCAATGGAGCCGCGTCGGTTTTGATATAGACGCGATCGCCCACTTTCAAATCCCACTGTCCGCTGGTTAAACCTTGAGCGATCGACGTTCTTAATTTCGCAGTCTCAGCATCAGAAAACAGATTCAGCCCTAAATCTTTCGCAAACGCTTCTTTTAATCCTTTCGTGCTGATCGAATCGAGTCCGGTTGCCCAGACTTTTTGCAGCACATACGCAGGGGCATACGGTTGAGTGTCATCGGCACGAATCTTTTGGCAGTCTTTCAGCGCTTTGAGAATGGCTTCTTGCTGGTTACTCTTACCTTTAACATCGCTGGCATCTTGAGCGGGAAGCGGATAGTGCATTAACCCTTTTGGAGCTTTGACCGGATCATTCGAGGGGTAAAACAAATGGCGATACGCATTGGTTAAGGCAACTCGTGCGGCTAAATCCAATTCGCCTTCTTTCTGCTTCAGTTGTTTGTGTTGACTCTCAGACAAATCTTCTAGGCGATTCTGAGATTTGAGAATGTTGCGAATCGCTCTCAGTTCTCGCGCCACGTCGATCGCTCTTTCTAATTCCTGCTGATTCGCGAGTAGAAACAATAACCGATTGCGAAAGATGCGGAACTTGCCAGAATCACCCGTACTGTTGAAGATTTGCTCCACGATCGCAGGTGCAGCGTCGATCGACGATTGCACCGTCGCTTCATTGAAGTCGATCACACAAAGCGCGATACTATCTGCCCCATCATCAACATCGCTTGGACTTTCCGGCGATGAAATCAAGGTGAAATAGCGATTGGCAAAGATCGTGTCACGACGCGATCGCAAATCATCTTTCGCTTCACTGCGTCCGATCTGTTCTTTCTCTTCAGCAATAATTTTGTTGATCGAAGGTTCTTCTTTGAAACGAGCGATCGAGGTAATCGGATCATGATCGAGATACCATGCCACTATGCTAAGACGCTCTAAAGCACTCTCGACAAAGCCCGTTTCAATTCCAGGTGTCAGCAGCGATAGATTCAGTTCCGCTCGTCGAATGCCCGCAACTACACCTTGATTGATCGAGTGCAAAAAGATCGTTCGTCCAATCCAAGTGGAGAACGGTGGCTTTCCGGCTGCTATCCAGTCTTGATCTTGTAGTTGAGCGTGTGCTTCCCGTCCGTTCGCGTTATAGATGTCGGCTTGAATCGGTAGCCGCATCAAAGGACGTTCTAGCCGTGAGGTTAATTCGTTCGTGATTTCTTCGTTCACTCCGATCGGTAAATGGTGCGCGTGGATTAACGGCATCCAACTTGTGCGATTACTCTCTTGAGGAACTGCGGAGCAATCGCGCCACAATTCACGCACCGCGATCGCAAAGAGACGCAATGCTCCACGAGTCCGGTTAAAGTTCGGAATTGATGCAATCTTTTTGGTTAAGAGGTTAAATAGCTCTGGATGAATCGGATAGCTTGACTCGATCGTCTGTGAGTACGTGGCATCTTGACAACCATCGGGGAGGTTTGTGCGGCTCGATCGATAAGCATTGAGATATTCTTGAGCCGCTTTTTTCGCTGCTTTTTCGTCTACCCGCTGAAACAATCGTTGTTTTACAATGTTGTAGATTTCCACATCGGTACTTGGACTCAGGATGCGTTCTTGACGGGCGGAAGCGCGAACCGTTTCTTGAAGCTCTGCGGTTTCATCCGCAAACGTATCCGACGAGGAAGCGAGAGAATAAACAAACACTAGGTTATTGCAAGACCCAGCTAGATCCATCAGCGCAAACAGAAACGCTACAACCTGCTTTGATAAATCGCTATTGCCAACAATCACCCCTTTCGCTTTGCGTAAATACTGCGCGATTTCGTCGAGTACAATTAGCGTCGGTCGGTCTTGAATCAACTGCTGAAGTACACCAGTTCCCGGACTCACCTTTTTCTCATCCGAGCCGCGCAGTAGACTGTAGCCTTGAATGCCACCGATGCGATAGGCGATTTCACCCCAAAGCGTATAAGTTGTGATTCCCGTTTCAGGGTGAAAGTTTTCGATTACGTCTAGATCTTGGCACGCGATCGCAGCAACTTGAACTGGAGCAGCGGGAATGTGATCGAATCGTTCACTAAATCGATCGAGTCCTCGAATGGCACGTCCATTACGGGCAATGTGCCAAAGCGCGATTTCGTCGTGCGTTTTTCCGCCGCCGAAGCTGGTTTCTAATCGAATCACCGGAGAACCGATCGCGGTTCCTACCAAGCGCCCGAAGACCTCAGCGATTAATGTCTTGAGTCCTTCGGTCGGAAACGTATTCGCAAAGAACGATTCTGGATCTTGATAGATTTTCGGAGCATTGCCATCGACCACCAACTTTAGCTTGGCAGCGAATAAATCAAGCGACAGTTCGCCGGAGAGAATTTCATCTCTGGGAGTGCAGGTTTCAAAAATCGATGGCAGCACGGTTAATCTCTCGTATTCCCTAGTCTTGACTCACGAACCGCCTTTATTGTGGCACTGCCAGTCAAAATTAGCACAACTACGGTTAGAAAGGCGCTGATTTCAAGAACTTGAACAGACGAATGTAATTAAGTTTCAGATACCGCATCAGAAAACTGCTGACAAACCTCGATCGTGTCCATCAACAGTAGCCACTGTCCACCCACCCCCACAACTCGTTCAATCCCAATCGCTCTTGCTTTATCCCATACATCTTCAGAAGGACGCTTGCCTGGTGCCATGCCATTTGTTTTGGCAGTCAGGTAAACGACATCGTTCCAACCGGGATCACAATCTGGGCGTTGAGCAACAAAAATTGGATTCATCGCGGTTACGTTGCCGCGCGTCAATTCCATATCAGCCATCGCGCCAGTCGGTGCGATTCCCCACATCGATAGTCCCCGCTTTGCACCCATCGATGAGATGCTGGCAAGCTTATCTTTAATTGCATTGAAGACTTGAATTGCTTTTTCAGAATTTAGCCCCAATGCTGAACGCATGACGCTGTTAAGCTCATCCACAATGAGCAATTTGGGTCGATCGACACTGGCGGGAACTGCGTTGAATTCGTCTAAAAGTTGCGCCCAGCTATCATAAGCAAGACGTTTTTCTGTGTCACTCATTTCGGGAAAGTAGAAGCCTGAGACGCGATCGCACATTCTCCAATAGCGCCCATCCTCTTCTTCGATATAACCCGCACTGATGTAGAAAAGAGTAATCTTGTCACCGAACCTTAATCGAAGCAACCCCGCAGCGTCAGACGCTAACTGAGATTTTCCAGTGCGAGTTGCGCCGACAATTAGTCGTGAAATCACAAATCGACCTGATGCCATTTTTTCAGCCACATTAACACCGAGATCTTGAGGTTTAGGAGTTGATACTGAAGGTGAAGAGTTTTTCATGGTGGTGTCACTGTTTACAACATCGATTGTCGTTTGTTCAGCATTCCAAGGGTCATTCTCGGCTTTTACTGATTGCATTGAAGTTGAATTCAGCCACACGGCTGAATCAGTTGGCGAAGACGATCGCTGAGAATTGGGAATTGCAGGTTGCGATTTAGGTGAATTTGATGATGTTGTGTTTGCTTGTTGTCTGAGTGATTCAATCGCACTTCCTTGAGTTGGCGTAAATCCGTACAACTGCATCTGCCACGAAGCAAGCGTCGGAATTCGAGGATCAACACTTCCGATCGGGTTCTCCTGCAAATGCTGCAAGTCCACGTTTCGACCTTTGATTTCTAAATCAATTTGATTCACAAGCTGATTGAACCAAACAGGCGTATGTCCCATCTGCGATCGCAGTGAAGCCAAAAAACTTTGGCACATTGCATCTAGGTTGTAGTCCTGATGAGCGACGGCGTGATAGTTTGATAGTGCAGTTTCGTAAGCATTCACAAATGCGTTCAAGCTCACACCACAATTAGGATGTGCATCGATATAGATACTCATTGCGGAAAGCAGATCCTCGAAGTGAGCAGAGTGACCGATAATCGATAGCTCTATTTCTAATCGTTTTCTTGCACCTCCAAGGGCAGTTCTCCAGATTGCCGGAATCGCAACCGTTGCAACCGTTCCCAAAATTGGAATCGCTGCTCCTGTACTGAGCAACGGTAGACCTAAAAAGCCAAATCCAATTACTGATAATAGTCCGGTTCGCTGTTGAGCAGATAAACCATGAATCTGATTGAGCAAGTCAGTTCTGATACCCGCGATCGCGTCACTGAGTCGCAATCGGCGGACTTCAATTAAGTACCGTAAATGCGACCCGTGATAGTGACCTGGAGCAGTGTTGTGGTACAGATTAGACATCATTCACGACCCATGCTGAACTCAATGCAAGAAACTGAATCTTTAACTACTGCGCCTGTTGCTCACCCTTGTAAGCGACCATCTTGAAAATCGTGTGGAGCAAGATGCAAATTTGCACACCAAACACCGACCAGAAGTTAAAGAAAGTATTTGGTGTGAAGTTGCCTGCGCTATCTGTCCAAGGACGAACACGCCCGGTTGCCCAGCATTCAATGGCATATACGATGATGCCAATCACGCAACCAATTAGCAACAGGGCAGGATTGTAGGTCGAAATTTTGGATAAGCGCTGTAGCTGAGGATTGTAAAACGCTGGACGAATCGTTTCTCGATGAGCGCGATCGTTGGCATACCGAATAATGTTCGAGGCAGCATCTTCAATAAAAAGATCAACTCGAACTAGCAGTTCACATCCCTGAAGTACTGCCCAAAACAGAAAGCCAAAAACGACGATTAGAAATGCTCCAAACAGATAGTTCAGATAAGCGAAGATTGATCCCAGGATCGGGAGCCGGATCAACGTTGCAGTCATATCTCGAAGCTGTTCCGGTGTAATGACAACTTCTTGCAGAAACGACATGATCGAATGAATGTTCAGTACAGCCGAAAAGATTCCAAGACCAACGACAAAAACCTTGACTGCTGTAGGATGCTTGATAAAGTCCACAATTACGTCTGCAAATCGACCCAGCCCTTCAAGTAGCGATCGCTTTTTCTCTTCTGGCTCATGTGTCCACGACGAATCAGCATAATGGTCTCTTGAGGAAGAACCATTATGCTGATTTTGGGTGTGTTGACGACTTCCAGGAGGTCGATAGTCAGGAGGAAGCGAACCGTTGTTTCTTTTGAGTGCCATGATTGGTTAATCCCCTAAAAATGGTCTGCAAAAATCTTGAAGCTTAGTATCTATGCAATCGCTTCTAAAAGTTGATGAGATATTGCGATCGTGGATTTAATGACATCTTCAGGGGCAATGTTGTTCAGCGATTGAAGCGCCATCAGAGCATTCGATGAGATATTGATCGGGTAATCCTCGATTGCTTCTGCCAGGGTGTAAGGTTGTTCTGGCGCGTTCTCACCTTGTTCTGCTAATTCGGTGTCGTAAGCCTGCCAGGTGATCAGTACGCCGATAACTTGCAATTTGGAAACCACATCGAGTCGTTCCAGGCGATCGCCGTATCTTGCAACCAATTGATTCAAGGAATCCGAGGAGGTGTAATAGCTAATCAAGCTGTGTTTCGTTGTCATTGTGCAAAAACCTCACTATTTTCTGCGCTCTTTTGATTTCTGCAAAAGCTCATCTAATCGATCGCTGCTGATCGTGGCAAGTTGGGTTGCGATCGGTTCTCCGTTTTCATCCCACCGCACGATCGCAGTTGCCCCGAACTGGTCGTAGACGCAGATTCCGTTCGGAACAGGTCGAGTTTTATCAATAACGACCCGCCCATTTTGCAAGTAGGAAAAATAAACCTTTGTACCTGTGGATAAGGGGCGATCGCGCAATAGTTGACGACAACCACGCGGCGATGTTAGTCGCGCTTCTGCCATTTGCGCTTCAGTCGCATCTGACTCAGCCTGTTCCTTCGCTTGTTGTTGAATGCCCTGCTTGTGTAGATAATCTTGACCGCTGATTAACCATACGATCGCCATCAAACTTGCAGGAATTACAAGGAAGGCATAGAGATTGTTTGGGTGTGATTTTGTATGCCTCATTTCACTGTTCCACTTGATCAGAATTTGCCATCGGCGGGGGAACTGAGCAAGCTGAAGACAGCTTGAGATCCAGGATCGGTAAAATCAGCAAGAATGCACCCAAAGCACCGATACACGAATATATGGAAATGACTAGACAATCCTTCCAATTCCAACGCCGCTGTGGAGATGTTGAGGCGACTTGCATAGAGCGGTAACCGAATTCAGCTTGACTTTGCTCATTGTTGAATTCCAGAGCAATAAACTTTGCTAGTTCTTCTTCCGAGATCCGAAAGCGAATATCATCGGCTGCTTCGTAAGCACAGTAAGGGGCAAGCGAACGCTCCATTTGCTCCTTGAATCGATTGGCATCTGCAACTCTCGCCTTTGCAAGTAATGAGCCTTCTTGATCTGCGAAGAGATCCATGATCGTGGAATGCGTTTCCAGTCTGATCAAATTTTTCGAGTCTCTCAGCAGAAAAACGTATTCATTCCGACTTGCGACGCTCATAAAAATAGCCTCCTAAAACATCACGTCCAATTAGCGCCATTCCAACTGCGGACAGGGCTGAAATACTGTAACGATCTGGTTTGTCCATTGCTTTCACTGCAACTAACGTTCCAACTGCTAATAAAAGCCCCAAGACACCACCCACGATCGCACCCTGTCTTCGACATTCAGCTAGACAGACCCGATCGACTTCAGAGGATTGAGACGATTGTTTGGAGGGTTGGGACTTCATAGGTAGTAGGGAGAGCATTGGAGTGTACCAGTGAATCGGCTCGAATAAAGGATTTGTAGAGCGATCGTCTACTCGACAATTTCCCCGTTCAAGTAATCCTGATACGGCGCAATCAATCGAGCCGTTTCGCCTGTCCGATACCGCTTGAAAAAATTTCGCAGGTCATTCAACTCCTGCGTCTCCTGAGCGACCAGTTCTGCTGCAATCTCATGCGCCGTTTCATCTTTTTGATCGGCAAGTGTAGTGTCCGCGATCGCTCTTGCCTTTTCAAGCACTTCAGAAACCGCATTATCACCGCCACTTAAAACAGAAACGGTTGCTGCGGTTTTACGATCGCGCACTTGCTCAAAGGTATTCGGTTTGTCTGAAGTCGATTTTTGATCAGATCGCTCCGCATTAGAAGAACGATCAGAAACTGCAATTTGACCAGAGTAATCAGAGGGGCGATCTGAGTTTTCTTTCATAATGTTGTAGGAAATACCTGAGTATTACCCGCAATATAGCAGGTAATACAAACTTTGTGCAATATTAGGGGCAGTATTCCGGTATTTTTTAGGAGAAGCTAGGCATGATGGTGGGCGAAGTGAAGCCGAAAAAAGAACGATACGAAGTTGGTTTGAGTGATGAGGAGGCAGGATTAATTCGAGAAATCTCGACATCAGAGAATCGGGCGTTTGCTGAAGTACTTGGAGAAATTGTCCGATTAGGGCTTCCGATCAAACTGGATTCACTCGCAAAAGCCGCAGCTTGGCGAAAAACGCAGAAGCGCGATCGGTTGTATCAGCGCCTCACACAACTTTCCGAGAGTGAAATTGATCGCATTCTAGAAGCAGTAGATTCCGATGAATGATTTAGAGATCAAACAGCGCTATTTTCCCGTAAGCATGGTAAAAGCCTATGCTTCAAGACTCTATGGGAAAATTTCTAAAAATGCGTGGCACAACTGGAGATCGTGGGCGAACGTTCCAAAGGGCGCAATGCTTGTGACGTTTGATCAGTTTTGCTTTATTGCGGCAATCGCCACGCTTCGCACCCAACACCCCAGACGTGAACTGAGTCGGAGTGAAGTCGAGCAGCTCGCCAACTCGCTTGATTTGCAAGCCTCGATCGTGGCAGTGATCGAGTTTATGGATAATGCAGGGGCGATCGCGGGTTCCGATGCAATTAAAGCGCTGCAAATTAAGGGAAAAAGAGTGTCTCTCCGATCGCTTTACCGGAAGATTCCGGCGTTTAGCCTGCACAAGTTTTATTCGATCGAGTATTTAGAAAGACTTCTCGCTTAACTGAATCGGAGTAACTTCCCACCTGTGAACTATGCAAATGCAGTCGGTGAGATACAGTGAAGACACAATTCTGGAATTGTTTCGATTCATCGACTTGATGGCGACACTGCCACCAGAGCTTGATCTTGTGTTTGATGCAGAGATTCGTCGATTTGGAGCGGAAAATGCCATGCCATATCTCACCACGATCGAGCGATTCGCTCAAATTCGTACAGTACGAGAAAACATATTAGAGGTTTTGGCGGTTCGCTTTGGAACATTACCTTCTGACTTAGCCCAACAGTTAGAGCAAGTGAACGACACTGAACGACTGAAGCAACTTCTGCGACAATCAATAACCGTTGCCTCGGTCAATGAGTTTTAAACTGCACTCCTAAGCACATGAATTAGCCAAGCCAATGGGTTCGTTAAATAGAAAATTTGCTGATTCAAATCAAACGGAGAACCTGCGAACAAAGCAATCATCCGCTTTCTAGAAACGTTACTAGACTATTCGATAGACTGAATTCAGCCTCAAATTGCTCACGAGGAATAGGATTTCAAGACTGATTGATCTTGAAATCCTATTCTATGGAAATGGGAAATATTGAATTTGGTTGTCTATTTGCACACACCAATGAGTCACGCTTCTCGATCGGGATTCCATGCGTCATACAGCGAATTGATGTGACTAACACTATGACTAAAGAATGTATCTATGGCAATTTAGAACTGTACAGAAAGAGTACCTTGAATTGTAAAAGGAATTCCAGGAATGATGCTTGAGCGGTTTTGTGTCCCAGCAAAATAGACGGTATCGAACAAATTTTTGAAATTGATTCCTGCTCTAACTTTGCCTGTGCTGTAGAAAATGCTTGCATCCACTCGTGCATAGTTTGGTATTTCAAAACTGTTTGCCAAATCACCAGAGCGCCCATCGACAAAGAATATGCCTGCACCCAATCCCCATCCCTTGAGTGAGCCAGATTGCAATGTGTAGGTTGTCCATAGACTTGCAGTATTAAAAGGAATATTAACTAGCCGATTTCCTGACGCAAAACGATTGTCCTGAACAATTTCAGCATCCGTATAAGCATAAGAAGCAATCAAATTCCAACCCGGTGAGATTTCGCCAACGACATCTAATTCGATCCCTTGGCTGCGCTGCTCACCGACTTGAATCGAAAAATTCTGATCTCTCGGATCAGAGGTCAGCACATTCGTCTTTGTAATTCTGTAGCCTGCGAGAGTAGCAGACAATCGCCCTGGAATGAGATCAGCTTTCATACCGATTTCGTACTGTGTCCCGCGTTCTGGCTCGAATGTTCGTCGATCGAGATCGCGCCCGATTTGTGGTTGGAACGATCGCGCATAGTTCGCATAGAACGCGAGTGTTTTGCTCGGTTGATAGACTAGACCCGCATTGGGAGAGAATGCAGTTCCAGTTTGGCGAATGCTCAAAGCTGGAGCATTCGGACGCAGTTCTTCTTGGTCATAGCTATCAAATCGCCCACCGAGAACAAGCTTGAGATTATCTGTTAAATCAATTTGATTTTGCAGATAGATACCTAATGTTTTTACATCATTGGTGTAGTCTAGCTCTGGACGGCGACGCAGCGGAGAGATCACAACGCGGCTGTAGTCTGGATTAAACAAATCGATTGGGCTAACGGTTCCGGTGAAATTGTTATTGAACCACCCGGAAATCTTCGTTAGTTCAATTCCTGCAAGTAGCGTATGTCTGATTGAACCCGTATTGAATTTGCCGATCAGATCGTTACGCCAAGTATAGGTTTCAAAGAGTTGATCGATCGTACTTGAATTGAGCGGCACCGTCCGATTGTCGGGTCGAAGATTACCTGCTTGAACCGTCAGGGGACGCAGTTCTTCACTACGGGTAACGCGCAGAGTACTTCGCAGAGATAAGCGATCGCTAAATTGATGATCGAGCGTGAGATAGGCTCGCTTTTCGTCAAACTCATTCGGCTCAGTTCCAGGACCAAGATAGCGACTGATGGGAACATCAGGAACCCCTCTTCCCAGTGCAACCAGTCCACGATCGATAGGTCGCTCGTCTTTGAGAAATGATCCCTCAAAACTTAGCAGGGTGCGGGGACTAATTTTCCAGGCAAGACTGGGAGCGATGAAAATGCGATCGGTCTCAACAAAGTCACGAAAGCTTTCAGCCCGTTCGACTGCAACATTCAATCGATAAGAAACATTGCCATTGGGATCGAGCCTATCTGAGAAATCAAAGGTTGGGCGGAAAAAACCATAGCTTCCAAGATTCAAGCTCGCATTATAGTACGGTCTGAACAGTGGCTTTTTGCTGACATAGTTAATCACCGCTCCGGGTTCAACCTGCCCAAATAGGACTGAAGCTGGACCTTTTAACACCTCGATTTGTTCGATATCAGCAATTTCAACAGATGTGAGTGAGTTGAATCGAGACAATGCTCCTGTGCTACTACCTTCTAGCAGTCCATTGCGAAACTGAGTCACAGGAAAGCCGCGCCCCGTAAATTGGGAAAGCCGACCTCCGAATGAATTTCCTAAAGTAATGCCGCTAACATTTCGCAGCGCATCATCGACGCGAGTTCCACCTTGATCTTCTAAAATCTGTCGAGGAATGACTTGAATGTTTGCAGGAATATCGCGGAGCGGCGTATCTGTGCGCGTTGTACTTTCTGCACTGGGAACTCGATAACCCCGCGCCCCATCTCCGGTGACAGTGATTTCCTCTTCTTCAGGTTCAGATGTTTGAGCGATCGGTTCAGATAGTTGAACGGTAGGAGTCGATCGCTCTAGCTCTAAGTCAGCCGCTCGTGTCGAAACCTTGGGTAAGTCTTCAACTGTTGAAATAAAAGATTCATTCGACACTGAAGGTTCAGCCTGTACAGCAGGAACCGCAGTCAATAAAGTTACCAGAAGCGCGATCGCGCTCATCCATTCAATCTTCGTCATGCTCATCTACTCACACACATCCAATCAAGGCGACTTAAGCGCTAGCCAAGCGCACCGGGAACATTCATTTCAACTTGCTCTGCTGCACTGACTCACTCAGCAGAGTTCCGAAAAGCACCTAGCTCTGAGGCTTTTGTACTAATGAGGTAGGACTTAAGCTTGAACTACTGACGCAAAGCGCTTCCCAAAAGGGCAAGATTACATGATAATTATGAGAATGATTATCATCGCAATGTAGTATAGAGGACTCTCACTATGCTGTCAAGATACTGATTAAGGTCGTTTTTAGTTCCAGAGCTAAATAGTTTCAACTCGCCTACCAATGCTTAAGAGAAGATGAAGCTTTGTCTAATTCACCTTGTAATCCTACCTACCTGGATTGTCTAGTTTTTTGTTGGAGTGATACTCTTGGCAAGCTTGCACCTTCCTTCAAAGCAGATTTATTCCATCTCATGCTGAAACAGAGCCACACAGAGTCACAATGCAGCATCAATTTAGCGATCGCTCTTTTATGAGAAAACCTTTTCTGAACAGTTTACTAGCTATCATCGCTGCCTGCTTGGTCATGTTACCAAGCTGTACTCAACCCAGTCCTCGATCGTCAACCACTCAGCTTACTTTCTCCTGGTCGCAAGATGTCGGATCGCTTAATCCTCATCGATATGGTCCGAGTCAGATGTTTGCTCAGGATCTGGTCTATGAGCCGCTTGTAACTTACGATCGAGGAGGCAGAATTCAGCCTGCACTGGCAGAAAGTTGGAAAATGTCACCTGACGGGAAAGTGGTCACATTCCAACTCCGTCAAGGCGTTCAGTTTTCAGACGGGACTCCATTCAATGCGGTTGCTGCGAAAGCTAATTTCGAGCAAATTTTGCAAAACCGGAAAGAACATGACTGGCTAGAGTTAGTGCAAGCTATTGATCGAGTTGAAGCTTTAGGCGATCGCACATTGCAACTCTTTTTGAAAACGCCTTACTATCCAGTTCTACAAGAACTGACTTTAATTCGCCCAGTTCGCTTTCTATCGCCTAAAGCATTTCCAGAGAGTGGAACCACTGCTCAAGGAATCAAAGCTCCGATTGGAACAGGACCTTGGATACTCGCGGACTATCGAAAAGATACCTATGCTGTCTTTAAGCGCAATGAAACTTACTGGGGACAAAAACCTGCACTAGAGCAAGTTACCGTCAAAATCGTCCCAGATAGTGAAACGCGAGTGTTGGCATTTGAAAGAAACGAAGTCGATTTGATCTATGGAAGTGATGAAATTAGCCTGGATTCATTCCGACAGTTGCGCGATTCTGGTCAATACCTGGCAGAAGTATCGCCTCCTTTGAGTACAAGGGCGCTGGCAATCAATTCCAATCGAGGAGCGACAAAAGATCTCAAAGTTCGCCAAGCCATTCAGCATAGTGTTAACAAAGATGCCATTATCTCAGCGATCTTCTACAACACCGAGCAGAAAGCAGAGACTTATTTTTCAAAAGAAGTCCCTTATGCTGATGTAGGATTGCAACCTTATCTCTACGATGTCGATCGAGCAAAAGTACTCCTCGATCAAGCGGGATGGAAGCAAGCCGCAGGACAAACGATTCGTCAGAAAGACGGTCAGCCCTTGGTACTTGACCTATCGTTTAGCGGAGATAACAAAGTCGATCGTGCGATCGCGGAAGCCATTCAATCCGATCTTAAAACTGTAGGAATTGAAGTGAAGTTACTCGGTGAAGAAAAGCAATCCTGGAGAGAGCGCCAATCCACAGGAGAGTTTCATCTCATCTTTAACGAGACCTGGGGACCGCCTTACGAGCCTCAAGCGATGGTTTCTTCTATGCGAGTTCCAAGTCATGCAGACTATGCCGCACAGACAGGACTCCCGATGAAAGCAGATCTCGATCGTAAAATTGGGGAAGTGCTACGAACAACCCAGAGCGCCCAACGTCAACAGCTTTATCGAGATATTCTCACGACGCTGCATCAGCAAGCTGTCTATCTCCCCATTTCCTACTCTACAAATATTGCGGTGCTACACAAGAATCTGTCCGGCTTCGAGTTCATGCCCCAAGCGTACCAAGTTCCCATTAACAAACTCAGCAAGTCTTAACCCTACTTCCAGCAAATCCCGTGAAACTTACTAATCACTACGTTTTTAGACGTAGCCTGCAACTGATTCCAGTCCTACTCGGCATCTCGATCGTTGCATTTCTCTTACTTCAACTCATGCCGAGTGATCCCGCTGTGGTTGTGCTTCGGGCTGCTGAAACTCCAACGACTCCCGAAGCGATCGCAGCAATGCGAGAAAAACTCGGACTCAATCGCCCGCCCGTAATTCAATATCTAGACTGGCTCTGGCACGTTATCAGATTAGATTTTGGGCGGTCTTTTGTGACGGGCAAACCTGTGCTACAGGAAGTAGTGAACTATATTCCGACAACATTGATGTTGATGTTCTGCACAACGATCTTGATCTTTGTGGTGAGTTTGCCGATAGGAATTTTAGCCGCTTTGTATCGGGATACCATTTTCGATCAAATCAGTCGGTTGTTTGCTTACACTGGCGTATCAATGCCTAGCTTCTGGCTTGGATTTTTGCTGCTGTATGTGTTTAGCTTCAAACTAGGCTGGTTTCCGATTACGAGTCGCGGATCGATCGTGGATTGGGTGTTACCGTCAATGACTTTAGCATTTGCTCCTTCTGCGGTTTATGCGCGGCTGCTACGCGGGAGTATGTTAGAAAGCCTGAATCAGAACTATGTGCTGTATGCGAGAGCCAGAGGACTCTCAGAACGCCTCGTCGTGCTGCAATATGCCTTGAAAAATGCGCTGTTACCGATCGTGACAGTATTTGGTTTAAGTTTTGCTCATCTTTTAGCAGGAACAGTTGTGGTCGAGAATGTCTTTGCATTGCCCGGATTAGGACGGTTTGCAGTGCAATCGATTTTGAATCGAGATTATCCGATGATTCAGTGCTATGTCTGTCTAACCGCAGTGCTATTTGTCGTCGTGAACTTCGCGATCGACTTGACCTACAGCTATTTCGATCCGCGCATTCGTTTCGGCAAACAGGAGCTTTAATGATGTCTATTTTGCAAAAATTGCTCGATCGTAAATTAGCCTGGTTCGGTCTCAGCTTAATCGCGATCGTCCTTCTGATCTCTCTATTTGCCCCACAAATTGCACCGCATGATCCCTTGGTCGTCGATTTAATGAAAAAACTTCGACCTCCAAGCCCAGAGTTTCCTTTGGGAACCGATCATCTAGGGCGCTGCATTTTGTCTCGCTTAATCTATGGAGGACAAGCTTCACTCTCTATTTCGCTCATTGTTGTCATTTTTACCACTTCGATCAGTTTGTTGGTGGGCTTAGTGGCAGGCTATATAGGCGGTAAAGTGGATAGCTGGCTGATGCGGGTGTGCGATGTGTTTCTTGCGTTTCCATCGCTGATTTTGTCGCTTGCGATCGTCGGAACACTCGGCGGCGGGATTGGTAACTTAATTCTTGCGCTGGTGGCAACCCACTGGGCAGGCTATGCGCGGATTGTTCGGAGTCGCGTCTTGAGCGTCAAAGAAAGTAATTTTGTTCAAGCCGCGATCGTATCCGGCACGAGTGCTTTACCGATTATGATCCGGCATATTCTACCGTACACGCTGATCGAGCTTACCGTGTTAGCAACGCTTGATATTAGTCATATTGTGCTACACATTGCGGGCTTATCTTTCCTGGGACTAGGGATTCAACCCCCGACACCCGAATGGGGCGCAATGATCAACGATGGGCGGGAGTACTTTCGCCGTCAGCCCGAATTAATGCTGTATCCAGGATTGATGCTCTTTCTCACAACCTTAGCATTTAATCTGGTTGGGGATGTGTTGCGGGATGTGCTTGACCCTCGAATGGAGCAACAGATGAAAGTAGAAACCTTAAAAACAAAACTAGAAAATGGCTGAAGCAGTTCTAATCGTCAATCAGTTACAGGTTGCGTTCACAGGTCGTTCCATTGTCCGAGGCGTAACTTTTCAGCTACAACCGGGTGAAGTTTTGGGCATCATTGGCGAAAGTGGAAGCGGCAAAAGTGCAACCTGTCTCGCCATTCTTGGACTCTTGCAAGGCGCAACGGTCAGCGGTAGCGCTCAACTGTTAGGACAAGAACTCATTGGACTCAAAACAGCAGAACTTCGCAAGATTCGAGGGCAAAGAATCGGGATTGTTCTGCAAAACCCTGCCAGTTTCTTTAATCCGATCGCAACGATTCAACGGCAGTTTGTCGAAACCCTTTGCGCTCATCGATCGCTGACTCAAACCACTGCTCGATCGATTGCTGTTGAATATCTCCTCTCTGTCGGCTTGACTGACCCAGAACGAGTGCTGCGCCAGTATCCGTTTCAGTTGAGTGGAGGAATGCTGCAACGGGTGATGATTGCGATCGCGCTTTCCCTAGAACCAGAGGTTCTAATTGCAGATGAACCAACGACTGCGCTGGATGTGATCACGCAGATGCAGATTTTGAAACTGATCAAACACCTTCAGCAGCAAACAAACTGTGCAGTCCTGTTAGTGACACATGATTTAGGGGTGATTGCTCAGATGGCGGATCAAGTTGCAGTCATGTGGAATGGTGAATTTGTTGAGCAAACCCGTGTCGATCGATTATTTGATCATCCACGGCATCCCTACACTCGATCGCTTTTAGAATCTCGGTTGATCAATCGTCTCGGAGAACGGAAATGAGCCTACTATCGGTGCAAAATGTTTCTAAAAGCTACTCCCTCCAGTTAGGCTGGAGTGGGACGACTCAATCTGTTCCTGCTCTACGAAATGTGTCGATCGATCTCGCCTCTGGGAGTTGCCTGGGAGTCGTTGGGGAAAGCGGTGCAGGAAAAAGTACGTTAGGGCGAATCGTACTCGGATTAGAACAGCCCGATTGCGGCAAAGTTTATTTTTTAGGACAAGAACTGAATCAGTTAAGAGCGCGAGAATTACGATCGCTGCGGCGTGAAATGCAAGTTGTCTTTCAAGATTGTTTTAGCGCAGTTAATCCACGATTTAAGGTTAAATCGATTATCAGTGAGCCGCTACGGAACTATCTAAAAATTACGACGACTGAAGCTATTGATCAAACGATACAACTTTTAGAGACAGTAGGTTTAACGGCTGCTGATGCCGATAAATACCCTCATCAATTTAGCGGTGGACAGTTGCAGCGGGTTACAATTGCACGAGCGATCGCGCTTAAACCGAAGCTGATTGTCCTAGATGAGCCTGTTTCTAGCTTAGATATGACCACTCAAGCTCAGATTCTAGAATTACTGCATGATTTGAAACAGCAATTCCATCTGTCTTATCTATTCATTACTCATGACCTTGCGGCGGTTGCTTATCTTGCCGATTTCGTTGCAGTGATGCACAGAGGTACGATCGTAGAATCACTCAACTCCTCAAACTTAACTGCGCTCCAGCATTCTTATTCGCGACAGCTAATTACGGGTCAACTTCCTGCACACCCGCGCGATCGACAGTCCTAGTTTTCTCCTGCATTCGGAGAAGCTCCAAAAATACTTTTCCCAAATTTTCTGATCGCTGGAAGTGCGATGCCGTCCACTCATACGTGTCGAGTATCACGTAAAATGTCGTCTTACCAAATAAATGACACTTTGTTTAAGCGTTGAGACACTGACTGGATGGGGATCTAAAGCGCAAGTAGTACAGTTTGAACAGAGATTTTGAAACTTATCAAATTGGATGTCGTAAATTTTGGCTCTTTCCTGATTTTGGAGGACGTTTGAGAAGTAGCGAATTATACGTTGCACTAGAATGGAAGCATGAACCGAAAAGGCAATCTGTTGAACTCTTTCATAGACGTAGTTCAGCAACACTGCAAAACTTAGGGGTAGGCTTTACATGTTTCGGCTCTCGCTGGGAATCCTCTATCCTCTCCTTAGTTCCTCTTCCTGTCAAAATCTGAATTTAGAATTGCTGTCATTCGTAACGTTCTTAAGTAGGAGAGCCAAATTAAACCACTCGTTGGGTTTGGGTTTCGACTTCGCTCAACCCTCGAAGAATCGGGTGTTGCGCGTTGAGCGAAGTCGAAACGCATCTTACGATTAATCTCACCTATCTACTTACCCAATTATGATCCGCCCGGTGTGTCATGATAATTTATCGATAAGATCTAGCGATGGATCAGAGAGCCTGTAGACATCTAAAGTAGCGTGTTTGTGCGCCTGCGGCAAAATCGCTCAACCTCAATCGCTCGAAAAACTCGAACAGCTTTTACTCAAATTTCTTAGTTCGTTACGCAAGTCGTGAAAAATTGTCTCTTCGGCAGTTTTCTTCTGAGTTTGTCTTGTGTAACTCCTTCACAAATCTCAAAGAAAAGTAAGACCGAGATGCTCATGGATGTGTTTTCAACTTACACTAAGTAGGAGAGCCAAATTAAACCACTCGTTGGGTTTGGGTTTCGACTTCGCTCAACCCTCGAAGAATCGGGTGTTGCGCGTTGAGCGGAGTCGAAACGCATCTTACGATTAATCTCACCTATCTACTTAGCAGCACGAAAAATTCTTTCTAGTTCTGCGATTTTTAAGCGATCGCTGTAAAGCAGTAATCGTGCAATATCATGAAAGAATACGTTCGCCATCCGAACGCATTTCATCCAGATATTGAGACGATAAGCGTCTTGCTCTATTGAGCCACAAGATTAATGGTTAAGGATGATGTAACGCCATAGAGTATGCGATCGCTCGAACTGCGGAAAGACGAGATTAGTCGCTTGCTTTTCCGCCTAATTCTTGAAGCGCTCGGAATTCAGGACTTACCATTCTTGTGGTGGCGATCTCGTCATCATTCGCCACCACAAGCGCTAGTCTAGCAGCAGTGATGTTTTTCTCATTCAATTCTGTTCGAGTACCCAAACATAAAAGTCGATCGCAGCTCAACAGTCAGACTAGCAAACACAAGTGAACCAAAGAAGCTGATACTGGTGAACGTAGATTTGACAGCTTTGCTCCACTAATGTTCGTTCCGCTGCTTGGTTCATATTGCCCATTTGACATAATGAAAGCAGCACACATCTTGGCTCCACACTCCAGCCTTCACCGATTGCAAATTGATCCCTTTCTGCTTCACGATTCGCTTATGACACAAGACGATTTCAACAGCTTTTGCAGCAGTTTACCCGCAACAAATCACGTCGTGCAATGGGGCGGCTCCGATGTCTGGAAAGTCGGTGGTAAAGTCTTTGCGATTTGCGCTCTAAGCAACAATGGGTTGCCCGGTATCACCTTCAAAACTTCTGAAACTGCCTACGAAATGTTGCGAGAAATGCCTGGACTTCGCCCAGCGCCTTACCTGGCTTCGCGAGGGATGAAATGGATTCAACGACACGATCATCCAGGATTGAGCGATGACGATCTGCGATCCTACATTGCTGAATCCTACGACATTGTTGTTTTAAGCTTTTCGCGCAAGAAGCGTACCGAACTTGGATTATGACTGCTGCAATCGAGATCTGAATCGACATCCCGCATCAATTCTATTTTTCGCTCAGCCGAGAAGATCATCACGCAGATGAGATCGATGACGCTTGAGATGATCGCTTGACGAATCCACCAGTACGCACAAGTTGAGAAGCGGTAGCCTTTGGTTGGATCAAACTTCTCAACACCCCGCACCAGTCCGATCGCTCCCTCTTGAATCAAGTCTAACAACTCTAGGTTTCGTGACGGAAACCTCTTCACCTGGAGGAATTATCTCGATAAATTCTTTGACCAATTGTGCAGTTGGGGCGAGTAACGCGCCGCCTGCGGGAACGCCCGACATTGGCTTCTCTAGAATTTGAAGCTTCGGCTCCTTCTTGTCTTCGAGCTTTTGCTTCCATGTCTTTGCCATCTTTTTGCTCCTTCAGTTCAAATTAATCCGTGTGTACTGAGTGGTCAGTCGGTTCAGGTTGATTACTTAACTGCCCGTCCTCCATGTAGATGATGCGATCGGCAACATCCAAAATCCGGTTATCGTGCGTCACCATCAAAATCGTGCAGCCTTGTTCTTTCGCGAGTTTCTGCATCAGTTCCACCACATCGCGACCAGACTTTTTATCGAGTGCTGCGGTGGGTTCATCTGCTAAAACGATCCGAGGATGGCTGACCAAAGCACGAGCGATCGCAACTCGCTGTTTTTGCCCACCAGACAGATCGGTTGGATAGTACTGCGTTCGTTGTTCTAAGCCCACGACTTCCAGCATCTTTAGTGCCCGACCGCGTCGTTCTGAGCGTGAATAGCTGCCGTGGACTTCCAGACCCATCATCACGTTCTCTTGAGCCGTCAGGCTCGTGTGGAGGTTGTGTGCTTGGAAAATATAGCCACAAGAGCGACGAGCTTCGACTGCAACGGCTTTTGTCGCTCCGACCAGTTCTGTCTCTAGCATTCGTAGACTACCGGACTGTGGCGATCGTAGTCCGCCCATCAGTGATAGCAAAGTCGTTTTACCTGAGCCAGAAGGACCTGTCAGGATCACAATCTCTCCCGCGTCGATCGACAAATTGATCTCAAAAAGAACTTGTTTTCTCAGTTCACCTGCACCGAAAAAGTGATCTAAACCTTCTACTCGAATTACTGAGGATGCAGCTACTGTAGAACTGTTTGCAACCATAGAATCTAAAGTCATGTTATGCCTAGAAGTTATCGGCTGGGTCAGCAGATTGAAGTTTACGAGTTGCAATCACGCCGGATATCGTACACATTGCGACTGTCAAAACAAAGACAAGAATCATTCGCCCAACAGTCATTGAAATCGGCAAAGCACCAAGGTTCGCAATCAACGAGTATTGTCCGAGTGCGAGTGCGAGTCCGGGAATAAAACCGAGCGATGCTAGGATCAGCGATTGTTCCAGAACAATGAGCAATAGGTAACGATCGCGATATCCCATTGCTTTGAACGTGGCATATTCGCTCATGTGTTCGTTTACGTCAGTTGAAAGAATCTGAAACACAATCACAGTTCCGACGACAAACGCCATGATCGTGCCAAAGGTAAAAACAATCCCGATCGGCGTTGTTTCTTGCCAATAGGCTTGCTCATCTTCTACATATTGCTGTTTAGTTGATGCGATCGTATCGGGCGGCAAGATTGCTTGAATTTGAGCCAGAACCTTTTCCTTATCAACTCCAGGCTGCACCTTGACTAATCCCAGAGTGATTTGTCCTGGGTTTTGCTGCGGAAAAAAGCGCAGGAAATTTTCTGGACTCGTCACCAATGTTCCATCGGTTGCGAACGAAGCACCGAGCGGGAAGAGTCCGACGACCCGAATTGTTCGACGACCGATTTCAGTTTCGACAGGTTTTCCGGCTGACACTTGATCTACCACGTCTGAGTACTGACCGCGAGTTAAGCGATCGAACAAAAAAGTATCGGGCTGCTTTAGCTTATCGAGTTGCTGATTGAGTTCTGCAAAAGTGAAAGCAGGTCGAGCAGTACTTTGTCCTACGATCGTCAGTTGCGTTCTGCGTCGAGTCTGGGGATTTTTCCAAACAACCCTTGACACATACAATGGCTCAGCCGATTCCACTCCCGGAATGTCTTTTACTTGAAACAGCCGACGACGCGGTAAAGTGTCGGCTAAATTTAGATCTCGATACTGAGCACTCCTAAGAATGATGTCTGCATCCATGCCGCGATTCAGCATCGTATTACTATCAAACAATGCAGCTTGAATGCCTAATTGAGCAAACATCAAGAGATCTGCAAAACCAATTCCAGCGACAGCAACAATCAATCGGGATTTGCTCTTCTTCAGTTGCAACCAACCGAGGGGAGTTCGATCGACAACTGCTTGCCAAGTATTCTTTCGTTTAGTGCGATCGTTCTTTGATTGTTTCGGCGACTCAGGGAGCAGTGTAGTCATCGTTCAATCTCTCCTGTCACCTGCAAATTGGTCAGTCCAGCCACTTTTCGAGCAGAATCGGCATCAAGCTTGACCCGCACTTCGACCACACGGGCATCAATATTCGCAGAAGTATCCGAGTTAATCACATTCTGACGTTTGACCTGCACCCCAATCTCATTAACTTCTCCACTCAGCGCATCAGGCAGATTATCCGCAGAAAGTTTAACCGATTGTCCTAACTTCACTTTGCTGATGTCTGCTTGATACACCTCCAACAATGCGGTCATTTGCTGCGTTTGTCCGAGTTCAACAATGCCGTCACTCGAAACCAGTTCACCCGGACGAGTATGAATCTCTAGCACCACGCCATCTTGAGGAGCGCGAACGGTTGCTTGATCGAGTTGTGCCTGAGTTTGTTGAACGGCTGCCATTGCTTGATCCACCTGTGCCTGTGCTGCCTCGACATCGACCGGACGCACTTCAGCAATGCGATCGAGCGTTGCCACCGCAGATGCCAACTCTGGCGATCGTGTGGTTTGAATTCGACGCAGTACCACTTGTGCCTCTTCTAAATTCCGCTGTGCAGTCTTCAGCGTTAATGCTTTGCTATCTCGGAGCGAAGCTGAAACGGCTCCTTGCTGAAATAATGTTTCATTCCGTTGTGCTTCGGTTTGAGCATTTTGTAGTTCTGCTTGCAATCGGGCGACCGTCGCTTGTTGTGCCTGAACATCACCCTGGCGCTGTGCCTCAAGTCGATCGATTTCAGACTGTTGTGCGTTGATTTCGCCGCGTTTGGCTCCCGCTTTGACGACTGATAAATTCGATCGAGCCACCGCGACTTGCTTTTGTGCCTGAACCAGAGCAGCTTGTAAGCGATCGTAATTATCCACAACCGCGATCGTCTGTCCGGCTTTCACTGTCTGTCCCCGTTCCACGAATAATCGCTCCACTCGACTCGCACCACCACCCGTATTTGGGGCAGATAGCTTGATGACCTCGCCACGCGGTTCAAGATAGCCGAGAGCCGTCACGGTTTCAATCTTTGGAGGGACGACGGGTTGAACAGGTTGGGATGCGGTTTGCGATCGACCCACCCAATAAGCTCCTCCACCCATCAGTAGCACTGCACCGACGATCGCAAGCTGCTTGAGCGGTAGCCTCATTTTGACGTTTTGACTCTGCATCATACAAGTTGTCCGAATTCAGATAAACGATAGTGAATGGCGATTAATCAAACGACCGTTTTACTTAAAATTTGAACCGCGCATCCTTGCTAAAAATTGTCTTAAATCAAACGCCTTTTCTGTAAACTGTATTGAGCATCTAACCGCGCTTTTATTGATTAATCCTCATTCAAACGTTCGTTTGATATGATTAAAACAGATGTTGTAAAAAATTGCAACGCGCAAGTCTGAAATCGTTAGAACGGGTCGCGAACAGGCGCTCAACTATAATGAATACACGTTAAACCGATGCCGAAAATTGTGGTTACGCCAACGATCGATACGAAAGAACAAATCATTACTGTGGCTGAACGCTTGTTTGCCGAGCGTGGCTTTACGGCAACGACTTTACGGAACGTGGTGAGTGAGGCAGGAGTCAACCTGGCAGCGGTTCATTATCACTTTGGCTCGAAAGAAGAGCTATTTCGTGCGGTCGTTGCCCGATTTGCATGCCCAGTCGTTGAGCAAGAATTAGCCCTGCTCGAACAACTGAAAGCAAACAAGGAAGTGCCATCCGTGGAAGCGATCCTGACCGCAGTATTTAAGCCTTGTCTGGAGTTCTTAGTGCGCGATCCGGCTGCTCTGCTCGTTCGCGCTCAATTCATGGGGCGATGTCGAATCGAGCCGGAACCGCTCAAGAGTCTGGTGGAGAATGAATTTTCTCAGGCGACTGAACTCTGTCTGGATCTATTGCAACGCGCTTTACCTGAACAATCACGATCGCAGCTTTCCTGGAAGCTCGATCTCGCCATTGCCGCATTGATCCGAGTGCAAACTGAAGCGGGTCAGCCGTTTGCACTGCTCCAAAGTACTGACCCCGGTTCGATTCAAAATGCGATCGAGCAATTGGTGAAGTTTCTCAGTCCCGCAATGCGATGTGAATGAACTTGATACACCAATCCGGTTCTTTGCACGACTCTTTCTGCCCCTGAATTTTTCACCCTATGCGAAGAATGATTGCATCCTACAGATAATTTGATAACTACGTCCTCGCAACTGAAATGAAGCCAGCTAACGGCAAAAGTGAGCGGTAACAAAAGAGACTAAAAGCTAGACGAAAAAACTCTCAATCGTCCGCTCTAACCCTCGTTTTAGCTTGCGTTGGCAGCACCAGTACGATGCAACCATTCCGAGAAAGAGAGCCGCGCCGTCCCCTCTAAATCTACCGTAATATTCACGTCGCAACCGCCTTCACCAATGAAACGAAACAAGGGTACTCCTTGCGACCAAAACTGCGCTAGTGTCTCTAGCGGAACAGACATTGCACTACACTTACGTCCTGCATAATTCTCCCAAGCGGCTGCCATTTCATCCAATGTCATTGCATCCCCAACAATCTCAACTGCTTGTCCAACATAGGTTTGAGGATCAGAAAATGCAGATAGTGCAACTTTAGCAATATCTGCAACCGCAACCATCTGAAGTTTGCGGTTTGGCGGAAAAGGAATGGATAGAGTTAAGCGTTCTACATCCGATTGGATCGGGAAGTAGGTGGTTAGATTTTCCATGAAAAACACAGGGCGTAGAATGGTTGCGGGAAGGGACAACTCGGCAATGCGTTCTTCAATCGCACGCTTTGAGCCTAATCCTGGAATTCCTTTTGCTTGATCGATGACAGCAGAAGCATAGACAAAATGCTGCACTTGAGTTGTCCATGCTGCATCGGCAACAGCAATCCCCCATCTTGCCTGACCGACATCTCCCGGTGTGGTCAGAGCAGGTTGAACGCTGTAAACGCCATAGCTATTTTCGAGAACATTGACGAGTGAAGCAAAATCATCAAAGTCCGCTGTAACAATGTCAGCACCCAGCGCTGAAAGGGCTTGAGCTTTGGCAGATTTCGCGTCTCGCGTGACCGCCCGAATTTTCCAACCGTCCTGTAGAAGCCTTTTGGCAACAGCATTTCCCTGAATTCCAGTTGCACCAAATACAGTAATGATTTTGTCAGGATTCATCAATCTATCACTCCACTAATGTGTTGACATCAGTAGCTTAAGTTGATAGGAACTAGGAAACAAGTACGCACCTTTTAGTAACTATGCTTTTATGGAACAACCAACAGAAAAACGAGTCGCAGACCTCTTCGCAGAATCCTGCCCGTCGAGACACTTACTCGCCCTCATTGCTGACAAGTGGAGTCTGCTGATCATGTTTGCTTTGAAGGATCAACCCCGTCGCAATAATGAACTACTCCGACAGATTGAGGGGATTTCTCAAAAAATGTTGACGCAAACACTACGAAGCTTAGAGGAGCATGGATTAGTGAAACGGCAAGCTTTCCAGGTTGTTCCTCCTCATGTGGAGTATGAACTTACACCTTTGGGTCAGTCACTCGGTCAAGCTTTGAAGTCTCTCGATCGATGGCTTGTCGAAAATTTGGATGAAGTAATGGCTACACGAGCTGAGTTTATTGATGAAAAAAAGAGGTGATTGTTCAATCTCAGACAGGGATAGATAGGCTTGCAATTTTTGTCGCAACCCGCAATGGAGCAGCAGGCTAATGGTTGCGCTCACCAGATGCAGACAAACTTGCATTTCAACTCACTATGTTGATACGTTCCAGTGCAGCTTGACTCGATCGCCTTCAGCTTAAAAAGCTCCCTGCGTTTCAAGTTCTTTTACGATCGCGACTGCATGAGCTATCCCATCTTCGCCTCGAATTTTGGCTCCTAAATCAGCTGCACGTTGACGCATGGCTTGATCCGTCACAGCTCGATCGATCGCGTCTGCGAGGTGTTCAGCAGTCAGTTGTTTACGCGGAATCGGGTCTAGACCAACCCCCAATTCTGCAAGGCGCTGCCCCCAAAAAGGCTGATCGCCAAAGAAGGGAATTACAATGCTCGGAACCCCGGCTCTGAGTCCAGCAGCGGTTGTTCCAGCTCCTCCGTGATGAACAACCGCTGCCACATGCGGGAAGAGCCATGAGTGAGGAACTGAATCCACCATTAAAACTGTATCTGGTAACCTGCTCTTACTTAACCCTCCCCAACCAGATTGCAAAATAGCGCGTTGCCCCGTGGAAGCGATCGCTTCTAAGACCAAATCCGCCGTTTCTTCTGGGTTGCGACTCCCCATACTCCCAAACCCGATGTACACAGGCGGCGAACTACTTTGCAGAAAATCCAGCAGGGCGATCGGTGGACTCCAATTCGGTGCTTCATCCAAAAACCAATACCCGGTGATATGAGTATTCTGCCAATCCGACGATCGAGCAATCACAGATGAACTAAAGCCATAGAGAATGGGATAACGCTGCAAATGGACTGAGTTGTAGGGTCCCCAAAATGGAGCAGCGGGTAAGCCGAATACCTGCTGTCGTGCTAACTGATTGCCGATGCGAGATCCTTGCCACATCATCTGTCGGACTAACTGATGAGACAACCAATTCACAGAACCGCCCAGTTTGGAGATGAACTGAGGGAAAAGGATGGCAGGAAAGGCTTTGGTTGGCGTAAACGGAAAGAGATAGGCTTGCAGTAACGGTCGCTTCAGTTTTTCGGCAAGGGCGAGACTTAGGAACAGTCCTCCCACACCTGCGACCAGTAGATCTACACCCTGACATGCAGCTAAACTATCCGCTGCCCAATCGATCGCGGCACGCTGAGACGCTTTCGAGGTCTGAGCGTTAATCGCAAGAAAATTCCCTTGCTCTAGTAACGCCAGCATCTCTGGAGTTTCCATAAATTCTTGGACATTCCCTTTGACTGGACAGAACTCTAGCTCGTGTAAACTCACTAGCCCTTCAAAGTTCTCATGCGTGATCAGTCGCACACGATACCCTGCTGCTTTCAAACCCTTACCGAGCGCGATATAAGGTTGAACATCGCCGCGACTTCCCATCGCAATGATTGCAATTTGCATGAGTGATATTCCTTTTGTCCTACAAGCGATGAAACTGCTCTGATAGAATGTGAATGATTACTCATATTTTATGAGCGATCGAGAACGCCTGACAACTCGCATTTCTAGGAGCCTTGCTCGTGCCATCCCAGCCTTCAGCCACCCCGCGTAAACGACCGAAACAAGAGCGACCCTTGCGGTAACTGCGAAGCAGATCGCAAGCAACTGTAGAGGCAATTCTCACGGCAACGGCTCACATTTTGACCGAAGCAGGACACGACCACTTCACCACGAATAAGGTAGCTGAACGCGCAGGGGTGAGTATTGGCTCTCTCTATCAGTACTTTCCCAACAAAGAGTCTTTACTCTTAGCATTGGCAGAACATCATGCCAATCAAATGATGCAACTCGCGAAGGAGCATTTAGAAGAGATTGGCGATCGTTCAATTCCAGAAGTGATTCGGCAGCTTGTAGCAGCAGCGGTGGCGGCTCATGCGGTGAATCCAAAACTGCATCGCGTTCTGCATGAGCAGGTTCCGCATAGTGAAGTGATGCGACAGTTTGATCAAGCCCAGATGGAGAATCTGTTGCGATCGTTTCTATCCGAACGGTGCGATCAACTTCAGCCTAAAAATCTAGAGTTAACGATTTTTATGATTGAACGTACAATCAGAGGACTCATTCATGGAGCAATGACCGAGCATCCAGAGTTCCTGCAAACGGGGGAACTTGAACAAGAACTAACGATTTTATTGTTCGCTTATTTGCTGAAAAAGTGACGTGTGGATTTTAAAACTTCTCTGAACTAGGTGCCTTGTATTTTCTTTTCCCATGCGTGATCCAATCAGCATAACGACCCCTTCACCCGCCGCGAGCAACCTCTCAAACTCAACGAAGAGCCTCGAAACGGTCGGCGTGCAACGGGATTTATGGGTAGACAAGGGCAATACCGGAGAAATTGGAATTGCCCTGAAGAGTAGGAAAGGTCAGTGACGACTATGCAACGGGCGACAGCCAGATGACTACTAACATATCGTCGCACTGACCTCACGTCCTAGTCCTCAATAGACCTCCTGCATGAATCCTGAGGGGAGTGCGATCGCCCTGAAAGAAGGGATAAACCCATGCTCAGGAGAACGTCTATGTTTGCTCGGATTCAACACCTACCGCCCAAATCTTTCAAACGCAAG